>DATNQJ010000222.1:0-10103 GCA_036704085.1 Stenomitos sp. | reverse complement strand
CGCGTCCCGGGCGCGCAGGATCGAGGCCACCGGGCCGAAGAGCTCCTCCTCGTAGGCGGGCATCCCCGGCCGCACCCGGTCCAGGATGGAGGGCCGGTAGAAGAACCCGGGCCCCGGGACCGGCTCGCAGCCCAACACGGGCACGGCACCGGCCCGCAGGCTGGCCTGGACCTGGGCATGCAGCGCGTCGCGCAGATCCCGCCGCGCCATGGGTGCGAGCGTCGTCGCGGGCCGCATGGGGTCGCCCGGAGCGAGGGCCGCCACGGCCTCTTTGAAGCGCATGAGGAAGGCCTCGGCGACGGACTCCACCAGGATGAAGCGCTTGGCGGCGATGCAGCTCTGACCGGCGTTGAGGAAGCGCGCGGTCACGGCCATGCGCACGGCCCCGTCGAGGTCCGCGTCCTCCAGCACCACGAAGGCATCCGATCCGCCGAGCTCGAGCACCGTCTTGCGCAGGTAGGCGCCCGCGAGGGCCGCCACCTTGCGGCCGGCCGCCACGCTGCCCGTCAGGGAGACGCCCTGCACGGCCGGATGCGAGACGACTCGCTCGACCTGGTCCACCGGGATCATGAGGTTCAAGAAGACGCCTGCGGGCAGCCCGGCCTCGCGGGCCACCCGCTCGAGGGCCTGGGCGCACTGGGGGACGTTGGGGGCGTGCTTGAGCAGGATCGTGTTGCCCGCCATGAGCGCCGGCGCCGCGAAGCGGAGCACCTGCCAGTAAGGGAAGTTCCACGGCATGATGCCGAGGATCGTGCCCAGGGGCTCGTAGGTGACGAGACTCCGGGCGGACTCCGTGGCGATCGCCTCGTCCTTCAGGAACTCGGCCGCATGCTCGGCATAGTAGTCGCAGACCCAGGCGCACTTCTCGACCTCGGCCGCAGACTCTGCGTTGAGCTTGCCCATCTCCAGGGTGGCGAGCCGGGCGAGTTCTGCCTGGTGCGACCTCAGGACGCGGGCGATCGCGTGCAGGTAGCCCGCGCGCTCGGGGAACGACAGGGCTGCCCACCGGGGAGCGGCCTCTGCGGCCTGGCTCAGGGCCGCCGCGAGCTGGGAGTCGTCCATGGGGGCGAACTCGGCGACGAGCTCCCCGGTGTAGGGGTTGAGGGTTTGAAAGGACATGGCCACCTCCGGAGTAGGGATGCCTGACCATGTAACCGCATCCCTTGCGGATTGTCTTGGCGAAGGCGGGTGGCGCCGGGCCGAAAAACACGGATAATGGGGGGCATGCCTGATTCGAAGATCCCGCTCGAGGTCTCCCCTGCTCCCGGCGTCTACCAGTGCGTGGCGTGCGGCGCTTGCTGCGCGGCCCCGGACATCAGCACGCTGCAGAAGCCCTTGGGCGTGCCGTGCCAGCACCTCGGGCCGGATCAACTGTGTGGGATCTACGCGGATCGGCCGGCGGTCTGCCGCAACTACAAGCCCGACTGGATCTGCGCCGAGGTGGCACCGCTGCCGACGCTCGAAGAGCGGATCCGGCGGTACCTCGAGATCTTCGATCTTCCGTTGCCTGGGGATTCGGCCTAACGCTTCAGCTTCTCCAGAAACTTCTGACGGAACTTGGCCACCTTGGGGGCCACCACCACCTGGCAGTAAGGCTGATTGGGGTTGCGCTCGAAGTAGTCCTGATGGTACCCCTCGGCCGGATAGAAGGTGTTCAGCGCCGTCACCTCGGTCACGATGGGGTCGTCGTAGGCCCTGGCGTCGCTGAGTTCCTGGATGACCTCGCGGGCGACCATGTCCTGCTCGCGCGATCGCGTGAAGATGACCGAGCGGTACTGGGTCCCGACATCGGCTCCCTGGCGGTTCAGGCTCGTGGGGTCGTGGATGGTGAAGAAGACGTTCAAGAGGTCGCGGTAGCTGATCACGCTCGGGTCGAAGGAGACGTCGACCACCTCGGCATGACCGGTAGTGCCCCGGCAGACTTCCTCGTAGGTCGGATCGGCCACGTGGCCGCCCGCATACCCCGACACGACGCGCTCCACGCCGCGCAGATCCCGGAAGACGGCCTCCAGGCACCAGAAGCACCCGCCGCCCAAGGTCGCATGTTCGAGTTGAGGGGCTGATTCCATCGACTTGCCTTCCTTGCTCGCCAGTCTCGCCGTCGGCCTTCCAGTGTAACCCATGTCCCCGGCGACGACACCGGCCCCGCTAGGGCCAAGGATGCTTGGGATACCGCCGCTTGAGCTCCTTCTTCACCTCCGGATAGGTGTTGCTCCAGAAGCTCGTGAGATCGAAGGTCTTCTGAACGGTCCGGAAGTTGGGAGCCAGGATGTCGAAGAGCACCTGGATCCGTCCCTCGTAGAGGCGCAGGGTGCCCTGCATTCCGAGCATGTCCCCGAGGCGCGCCGAGAGCTCCGGCGGCGCCCCGTCGAAGTAGGTGATCCGCGCATTGCGGCCCGAAGGGAGCTTGTAGGTCCGGGGGGCCTCGCGTTCGAGACGGCCCATGGCCTCCCAGCCCACGTACTCGTGCAGGAGGTTCGTGAGGTCGGTGGGCGTGACCTCCCCTAGCCCCGTCCGCCGACGGAACAGCTCATGGTAGAGCAGGCGCCAGTCATCATCGTCGAGGGCCGGGATCCCCGCCTCGGGCCAGGCTTCGGCGGCCAGTCTGATCCGCAGCACCAGTTGCTCGACCGTCTCGTCCAGGGCCTCGAGCTTCGCGTCGCCCGCGAGCACCTGATCGACCAGGAGGGCCTCGGCCTGGTCCCAGTCCCACTCGGCCGGTGGCAGGACCTCGCGGCGCAGGGTCAGGCCTCCGACCCGCCAGTGGCGCTCCTGGACCACCTTCGAGCGGGCGGCATCCCAGTGGCAGACCGTGACGGCTTCGGCGTCCCCCGGCACCCAATCGGGCTCGCAGGGCAGGTAAAGCGGAATGCTGACTTGGCGGCTCTGGTTGGCGCCGCCCACCTCGTGCAGTTCAAGGGCGAGCAGCAGAGAGGCCGTCGGCTGGCCAGCCGAGACCAGGCCCTTGCGACCGTCGGCGAGTTGGTACGCCTTCTCCTGGCGAGAGGCCAGGCGGTGGGAAAAGGCGCTGAGCCAACACGCGGTCACGGTTTGACGGCGCGCGAGCTCTTCCTTCGAATCGAGGTCATAGCGTGCCTCGGCCCGGGCCGCGTCCTCCTCGCTTGGCTTGGCGAGCCTCAAGAGCTGCCGGTAGGTCTCCGTGACCTCGCGGTCGAAACGGCGGCCCTGGCCCCTCACCAGATCGAGCCCCAGCCGGTAGAGATCCCCGTCGTCCGCAAGGCTGCGGCGATCCGAGCCCTCCATCAGGGCGATCATGGCCGCGCACAGGGTCGCCTGCCCGGAGTCCTGGGCGGCGAGCAGGACGCGCGCCAGGGCGGGCGGCAGGGGGTAACGCAGGAGACGGCGCCCGAGTGGGGTGAGGCGATGCTCCGGGGTCACGGCGCCGAGGGCCATGAGGCGCTCCTGGGCCCGCTGCCAGCGATCGCGCGGCGGCGGCGTGAGCCATGCGGGCTCCTCCGGCAGGGCGGCGCAGGCCAGCGCCAGACGGCTGAGATCCAGGCGCTCGATCTCGGGTGCGAAGGCCTCGGGCATGCTGCTCTCCATGCTCCTGGCCCAGAGCCTGAGGCAGCGACCCGGACCGAGGCGACCGGCGCGACCTGCCCGTTGGGTGGCACTCTGTCGGCTGATGAGACCCAGGTGCAGGGTATCGAGGTCGCGCTCGGAGTCGTAGGCCGCCTGGCGCGACAGGCCCGAGTCGAGGACGGCCGTGACGCCCGGGATGGTCAACGACGTCTCGGCCACGTTGGTCGCCACGATGACGCAGGGGGCTTCGGCCGGCAGGCTGAGGGCCCGATGCTGGGCGTCGGGCGTCTGGGCGCCGCTCAGCTCCAGGACCGTGTAGCCATACTGCTTGCAGCTCGGCGCGAGGGCGTCCACGGTGCGTCGGATCTCGCCCACACCTGGCATGAAGACGAGGACCGAGCCTTCCTCGCCGCCCGCCATCAGGTGGCGGAAGCCTCGGGCCGCCTGGTTCCAGAGCGGCTCCTGCGGCTGGGGCGACTGGTAGTCGATGGCGACCGGGTGGGGCCGGGCGTCGATCTCGAGGAAGGGCGGCTCGCCCATGAGCGATCGCAGGCCCTCGCTCTCGAGGGTGGCCGACATGACGACGAGGGCGAGATCGGGCCGGGATCCGAGCTGGAGGCGACGCAGCCAGGCGAGGCAGGCATCGGCCTCGAGCGTCCGCTCGTGGAACTCGTCGAGGATGACGAGCGACACGCCCGAAAGCCCCGGATCCTGCAGGAGCTGTTGCCAGAACACCCCGTAGGTGGCAAAGAGCAGGCGGGTGGTGTCCTGGCGGGCCCGCTCGAAGCGGACCTGGAAGCCGACGGTGGTCCCGACCGCCTCGCCGCGCTCGGCCGCCACCCGGGTGGCAAGGCTGCGCGCCGCGATCCGGCGCGGCTGGAGGATGACGGCGGTGCCGTCCGCGGGCAGCAGGATCTGGGGCACCTGGGTGGACTTCCCGGTGCCGGGCGGGGCGGAGAGGATGAGGCGACGGTGGTCGCGCACGGCCGCGCGGATGGCGTCGGCGTGGGCGAGGACGGGAAGCGGGGTGTTCATCGGGAGGCCATGGTACCACACGGCGCGTCCGGGGCCGGTGGTGGCGTGACAAGGAAAGCGAGCGGGCGTATAAGCAAGCATGGCATGTCGCTCCCATCCTGCTCGGAGGCCCCAATGAAAACGAACCGCTGGCTCCCCTTCTTGTGCGCATGGGCCCTCCTGGGCCTGCCCGCCGTTGCGGACGAGCAGCGTCCGACGGGTGACGAGGCGATTCAGCGTCTGATGGACGGCAACGAGCGCCACTTCGCCAAGAAGTTCATCCACCCGGATCAGTGGGAGGTCCAGCGGGCGGAGGTCGCCAAGGTTCAGCATCCCTTCGCCATCGTCCTGGGATGCTCGGACTCCCGGGTGCCGCCCGAGATCATCTTCGATCAGGGGCTCGGGGACCTCTTCGTGATCCGGGTGGCCGGCAACATCGTCGATCCGGCGGTGCTGGGCAGCATCGAGTACGCGGCCGAGCACCTGGAGTCGCCGCTCGTGATGGTGCTCGGTCACGAGCGCTGCGGAGCCGTGGCCGCCTCGGTGAAGGGCGGCGAGGCCCCGGGGCATCTCCAGGCACTGGTCACGCCCATCAAGCCGGCGGTCCAGCTCGCGCGCAAGCAGAAGGGCGACCTGTTGGACAACGCCGTGCGGGCCAACATCCGATTAGTGGTCGACCAGGTCCGGACCTCCCAGCCCACGCTCGCTCACCTGGTGCACGAGGGGCGGCTCAAGGTGGTCGGCGCCCGCTACGACCTGGACACGGGCCGGGTCGAAGTGCTCGAGCCGGTAAAGGGGCGCTAGGCTCGATGCCGGGCCAGGATGACGGCGAGGTAGCGGACGAGCCCGCCATAGGTGGGGTCGTCCCAGTCGTTCATGTACTGCTTGAGGTACCGATCGCGCTCGTCGTCCGAAAACGGCAGCTCCGCCAAGGCCTTCATGGCCGTGGCCATCCGGTAGCCCACCATGGCGCGGTGCGCCTCGTAGGGGACATCCCCGTGCCGCGCCCGGTAGAGCTCCCGGACCAGGTACTCGGCCTGCTCCCTCGAATGCTTGGCAGGTCCTTCGGCCATGGCGCTCCCTCTCGACGGTGACGATCCCGCCCCATGCTAACGAACGGATTCCGGCCGAGCAAGAGGGCCGTTCCTCGTTCTGGGCCCTTGCCATTTGGCGCGGATGGGCGTATCACCCCCATGGGAGCGATCGCCAGGAGGAACAGTACGCCATGGGCAGCATCCTCGTCACCGGGGCCACCGGCAACGTCGGCTCGGAGGTCCTCAAGCGCCTCGTCGCCGCCGGGGCCCCCGTCTTCGCGGCCGTCCGTCAGCCTTCCGAGGAGCACCGCCCTTACGCCGAGGTCACCTTCGACTTCGAACGGCCCGACACCTTCGACCTGGCCCTCGGCGGCGTGGACCGGCTCTTCCTCATGCGTCCCCCGGCCCTGGCGGACGCCGATCGCACCTTCGCCCCCCTGATCCGCGCCGCGCAGGCGGCCAAGGTCCGGCACATCGTCTTCCTCTCGCTCCTGGGCGCCGAGAAGAATGGCATGCTGCCGCACCGCAAGATCGAGGACCTGATCGTCGCCTCGGGCATCCCCTACACCTTCCTGCGGCCCGGGTTCTTCATGCAGAACCTCAGCACCACCCACCGGGCGGAGATCCGCGATCGCGACACCCTCTTCGTGCCGGCCGGCAAGGGCGCGACGAGCTTCATCGACGCGCGCGACATCGCGGAGGTGGCCGCCAAGACGCTCACCGAGCCCGGGCACGAGGGCCAGACCTACGCGCTGACCGGCGCCGAGGCCCTCGGCTACCAGGAGGTCGCCCGGCTCCTGACGGAGGTGCTGGGACGCCGCATCACCTATGCCAACCCCTCGATTTTGCGCTTTGTCCTCACCAAGCGTCGGGAAGGCCTGCCCATGCCGTTCGTCCTCGTGATGGCCGCCATCTACGGCACCTGCAAGCTCGGCCTCGCGGGCACCCTCACCCCCGACGTCGAACGCCTCCTGGGGCGGCCCCCGCGCCCCATGCGCGAGTTCATCCAGGACCACCGTGCCGAGTGGGAGCGCTCGCCCGCCGGCCTACCCCGCTAGGGAAAAGCCCCCGACCGAGGGTCGGGGGCTTTCGAACTACTGGAAGGTCGGACCGTCAGACGGGCGGACCGGCCGCTGCACCGGCGGAACCGCCGACGTCAGGGACTCGGCCCGCTTGGGGTCGAACATCTCGCGGATGCCGCCGAGGGCCCCGAGCACGCCCGTGGCCTCGAAGGGCACGTAGACGACCTTGTTGTCCTTGCCCGAGACCATCTCCTTGAGCGTGTCGATGTAGCGCATGGCGATCAGGTAGCTGGTGGGATCGCCGCCGCTCGCGGCCACCGCCTGGGCGATGTGGGCGATCGCCGCCGCCTCGGCCTGCGCCACCTTCAGCCTGGCCTCCGCCTCGGCCTCGGCCGCGAGCACCCGCGCCTGCTTCTCGCCCTCGGCATGGTTGACCTGCGAGGCCCGGAAGCCTTCCGACTCGAGGATCTTCGAGGCCTTCGAGCCCTCGGCCTCCAGGATGGCCGCGCGGCGATCGCGCTCGGCGCGCATCTGCTTCTCCATGGCGCCCTTGATCTCGGGCGGCGGCGTGATGTCCTGCAACTCGACGCGGTTGACCTTGACGCCCCACTTGTGGGTGGCCTGGTCCAGGATGGCGCGCAGCTTGCTGTTGATCGTGTCGCGCGAGGTCAGGGTCTCGTCCAGGTCCATCTCGCCGATCACGTTGCGCAACGAGGTCTGAGTCAGCTTCTCGATGGCGTCCGGCAGGTTCGCGATCTCGTAGACCGCCTTCTTGGGATCGGTGATCTGGAAGTACAAGAGGGCGCTGATCTGGGTGCTGACGTTGTCCTTGGTGATGACGTTCTGGCGCGGGAAGTCGTAGACCGTCTCACGCAGGTCGATCCGCGAGACGCGCCGGGTCATGTAGAGGCTCCGGCCCTTCTCCTCGAGCTCGTAGCGCCAGTCCACCTCGCGCGCCCGATCGATGATGGGCCAGATGATATTGATGCCACCCGTGAGCGTCCGGTGGTAGGCCCCCAGGCGCTCGATGACCATGGTCTCCGATTGCTGCACGATCTTGACCGACTTTCCGATCAAGGTGACGGCGAAGACAACCAGGAACAGTACGACGATTAAGAAGCCCATGGTGGTTCCTTTCTAATCCCGTTCCACGACCAGGCGGGAGCCGTCCACCTGGATCACGCGGACCCGTTCGTCCACGTTGATGTCCAACTGGTCGAGCGACGTCGCCCACCAGTCCTCCCCCTCCACCAGCACGCGTCCCTGCGACTGGTGGGGATCGATCCGCTCGACGACCCGCCCGCTCTTGCCGACCAGGGCGTCCGCGTTGGTCGCGATCGCCTCGCTCGTGGCCAGCGAACGGGCCAAGAGCGGCCGCACCACGGCCAGCGACAGGGCCGAGCCCGCCACGAAGGTCAAGGCCTGCACGACGAGCGCCCCGTGCAGCAGCGCGACCAGGCCGCCGAGAAAGCAGCCGATGCCCAGACAGGCCATGAAGAAGCCCGGCGTGAAGATCTCCACCACCAGGGCCGCGAAGCCGGCGATGACCCAGTAATGCCACGGCAACATAGACGAGCGCCTCCGCGTTGCTCCCACCAAACCAGGGACCTATACCCTGTTCGCCTGACTCTGGAACAGGCGATCGCTTCAAGTACCAGGAGGTCGCATGCTATGCTTCACAAAAGTTCACTCGCCTGCCGAAAGGGGGGAGCCATGTCCGTGTTCACGAGCGCCGTCCTCGCCCTGCGCAGCCTCTACCACCGCCTCCTGGAACGCTCCCTCCATCCCGAAGCGATGCTCGTGACGGCCATCTCCGGCCTCGAAGAAGCCGGACGCAAGCTGAGGCTGCATCTGGCCGAGGTCACCATGGCCCTCGGCAGGACCCAGCGCCAGCTGGTCGAGACCACGGAAGAGGGCCTCCGCCATCAGCTCTCCGTCCACGCGAATGGCATGATCGAACGCCTGGGGCAGCTGCGGCTGCAGCTCGCGGACCTCGACGCCAAGGTCCTCCAACTCAAGGCCCTTCAGACCGACCTGCGCCTGCGGCGCGACCTCACGGCCGTGCGCGATCGTCTGCAACAGATCCTCGGTGAGCTCGTCACGCACGAGGAGGACCCGCTCGCGGAGGTGGCCGGTGCGCTCAGCTATCACCAGGAGCTCCGGTCCACCCTGGCGCAACTCAAGCACGGCGGCTACCTGCGCTGAGCCCGTTCCCGGCACGCCTTTTCATGACAAGCTTTTGGCCGCCAGAGAGGAACCCCACCTGGCGGCATACCGGTAGGCGGTATATAGTTACCTCGCTGAGCTTGTAAGAAGGGACGGACGCGTGGAGCAACAGCATTGCCTCGAGACCCTCAGACGCATCGAGAGTAAACTCCAGGTCATCCAGGCGATGGTCGTTGCCAAACGGCCCCATGAAGAACTCCTCAGCGAGCTGACGGCGGCCCAGAAGGCCCTCAGTCTCGTCGAGGCGCAGGTCGTCGCGGATCGTTCGCAGGCGTAGCTAGGGAGTCAGACGGGCCCCGGCATCGATCCACTGGCCCAACTGGGCCCGCTCCGTCTCGGTCATCCCCGTCTTGTTGCCCAGGGGCATGCTCATGGTCAACACGGCCCGTGCCTTGATACGCGGAGCGAACGCCCGGATGTTCTCGGGGGAGTCGAAGGTCACGCCCGCCGGCGCCGAGACGAAGGCCGGATCGCTCGGAGCCTTGGAGTGGCAGGCCACGCAACGCTGGCTGACGATGGCATGGGCGGCCGCAAAGGTCACGGGCCCCGTCACCGCCGCCTTGGGGGCCGCATGATAGGACGTGAGGAGGACGAGGGTGGCGATCGCGATGACGACCGTCGCCGACACCGCCGGCACCCAGCCCTCGAACGTGAAGCGAATGTTCATGAGGTGCCGGACCGTGGCGCCCGCGAGCATGATCACCCCGAGGATGATCCAGTTCAGCTGATGACCGTAGAGACCCGGGAAGTGGTTGCTCACCATGATGAAGAGCAGCGGGAAGGTGATGTAGTTGTTGTGGATCGACCGCTGCTTGGCCTTGGCCGCGAGCGCCGGATCCGGGTGCTCCCCGCGCTCGGTGGCGCCGACCAGCTGGCGCTGGGAGGGCAGGATCACCATCCAGACGTTGCCCGCCATCATGGTGCCGAGCATGGCGCCCACGTGCAGGTAGGCCGCCCGGGGGCTCAACAGGTGCGTCAGGGCAAAGGCCACGCCGAGCACGTAGAGGAAGGTCACGCCGAGCGCCAAGCGAGGCTGTTGCTTCAGCGGGGACTTCCAGAGCAGGTCGTAGACCAGCCACGAGACGACGAGCGTCCCGATGCCGACCCCGGTGGCCGCCGCCGGGCTGAGGCTCGAGACGGTCGGATCCACCAAAAAGGCGCCGCCGCCCATGTAGTAGACGATCCCGAGCAGCATGGCCCCGCTCAACCAGGTGATTCCCGCCTGCCACTTGAACCAGTGGAGGAGCTCGGGCATCTCCTGGGG
>DATNQJ010000221.1:0-2671 GCA_036704085.1 Stenomitos sp. | reverse complement strand
CGCCCCAGATCACAACCACGCCCGCCAGTAGGAGCACGCCGGTCAGCGCGTGCTTGGCCGCATGGCTCTCCGGAATGAGGTCCGAGGCCGCCACGTAGAGGAAGCTGCCGGAGGCCACGGCCAAGAGCAGCCCGACGGTCTGCTCGGTCACTCCCCGCAGGAGCAGGGAGGTGGCGATCGCCCCCACCGGGGTGGCGAGCGCGACCAGGCCCGCCTGGGTGAAGGCCTTGCGCTTGGGGTGGCCCGCGTGGAGCAGGATCGAGGTGATGGCGATGCCGGAGGGGATCTGGTGCGCCAGGAGGCCGAGCGTCGTCACCAGGCCCAGGGCGCGGCTGACCTCGAAGCCCACGCCGATGGTGATGCCGTCGATCAGGGAGTGGAAGCCCATGCCCAGAAAGGCGATGAGGCCCATCGGATGGTGGTGCCCCACGTGATGGTGGCTGTGGTAGTGGAGCAGATTTTCGAGGAAGTAGAAGCCGATGAAGCTGCCGAGCACCCAGGGGAAGATGTTGGCGCCGGCCGCCATCTCCTGGGCCTCGGGCAACAGATCGAAAAAGGCCACGCCGAGCAGCGTGCCCGCCGCGAAGCTGATGGCGAGGGGCAAGAAGGCCTTCAACCAGCCCTCGCCCTTGACGATCATGAAGGCACCGAGCATCAATCCGAGGGCGGCCAATAGGCTGTAAAACGTGGCGTCGAGCAGAACGTGGGTCATCGAACAGGGTTTCTTTCTAAGGATGGTTGTATCGAGCGGCGAATCGTGGTATCTTAACATTCATTCGGGACGTAGCGCAGCTTGGTAGCGCACCTCGTTCGGGACGAGGGGGCCGCAGGTTCGAATCCTGTCGTCCCGACTTTTCATCTCAGGGGGGCTTCGGCCCCCCTTTTTCGGGAGCATACGCGTGAAGCTGGCCTTGGGATTTGTGTGCTTGCTGCTCATGTGGGTGGGCATGTTCGACCTGGCGCCCTATCGCTTCCGTCGTGAGGGCCGCATCCAGCCCATGCGCCGCCGCACCGCCCCCCAGCGGGGCAAGGTCGCCCGCCGCTAACACCCTCTCATGCCAAAGCCAACCTCCTTTCCGTATCGCCTGGAAAGCGATCGCCTGATCCTGCGTTGCTACGATCCGGCGGATGCGCCCGTGCTCTTCGAGGCGGTCCAGGAGAGCTTGCTGTCGCTGAGTCCGTGGCTTCCATGGGCCCAGAGCGAGCCGACGCTCGCCTTCTTCGAGGCCTTCGTCAGGCGCTCGCGCGGCGAATACGACCTGATGACCAACTTCAACCTCGCCATCTACTCCAAGGCGGACGGCCGTTACCTGGGCGGCACGGGCCTGCATCGCTTCGACTGGGAGACCGGTCGCTTCGAGATCGGCTACTGGCTGCGGGACTCGGCGGTTGGCCATGGTTACGTGTCGGAGGCGGCATGGCGCCTGGCGGAGTTTGCCTTCGAGGACCTGAAGGCCGAGCGGGTGGAGTTACGCGTGGACGTCGATAACGTTCGCAGCCGCCGGGTCGCCGAGCGTCTCGGCTTCAAGCTGGAGGGGGTCCTGCGCGCCTGGGCGCGCCGCGGGGACGAGCTGCGGGACCTCGCCGTCTATTCGATGATCCGCGCCGAGTACGCTTCCCTCCCTTCCTAAGAGACCCTTGACCCATGGGGGCGAATCCTCGCCTCGAATCCTGGCCAACCCGGCGATGAATCGTGGGGCTGGGCCCCGCCATGATGGGAGGGGTCGAAGGAGGAGCGCATGAACCGGGCACTCAAGGGTGTTTTCTGGACGTTCGGAGCCTACGTGGGGCTGCAGGTGGCGGCTCGCTTGATCCGCAGACGGTGGCCGACTCCGCTGCCCGCCACGCTCAGCTGGTTGAGCTCGCGGCCGCTCGCCCTCCGGATGCCCGACGTGCCGTGGATCCGCGACGCCCTCGAGCTGGAGCGCGGGATGCACGTGCTCGCCATGGGCGCGGGGCTCGCGGCCCTCTGCGAGCCCATCGCCGTGGCCGTCGGCACGGAGGGACGCCTGGTGGTCTCCGACCGCTCGGAGGCCATGCTCCACAGGCTCGTGGAGAGGGTCGGGGAGCTCACCAACCTGACGACCGTGGCGGCCGATCCCCGGGAGCTGCCTTGCGCGGACGGCATGTTCGATCGGATTCTCTTGGGCTCCGGGCTGGGCGGAGTGCCGGAGCCCGCGCGTGTCCTGCGGGAGGTCTTCCGCTTGCTAAAGCCGCGCGGCCAGCTGGTGGTGGCCGAGGATGCGCTCGACCTGGATTTCCTGTCGGAGCGCACCGTCACGACCCTGGCGCTGCGCGCGGGCTTCACCCTGTGCGCTCGCCAGGGGGGCGCCTGGCGCTACTTGCTCGTCTTCGAGCGGCCGCCCGCACCGACCTACCTGCATGCGCCGCACGAGGAGCATCGGATCGAAACCTACGGATAGGGGGTATAATGGCCGGGTGATTTATCTAGACTATGCCGCCACCACCCCCGTCCGGCCCGAGGCGATTCGGGCCATGCAGGACGCCCTGGAACGCGCTTGGGGCAATCCCAGCAGCGCCCACGAGGCGGGCCATGCCGCCCGCGAGGCCCTCGACCGGGCTCGCGCGCAGGTCGCCCTGCTCGTGGGGGCGAGCCCCGAGGAGGTCGTCTTCACCTCCGGCGGCACCGAGGCCAACAACCTGGCCCTGC
>DATNQJ010000220.1:0-24668 GCA_036704085.1 Stenomitos sp. | reverse complement strand
ATCCGGCAGGTCTCGAGGAAGTCCTCCTCAGTCTCGCCCGGAAAGCCCACGATGATGTCGGTGGTGAAGGCGATGTCCGGCCGACGCTCGCGCAGCCGCATGACCAGACGCCGGTACTGGTCCGCGTTGTAGCGGCGCCGCATGGCGTTGAGGATGCGCGTGCTGCCGCTTTGCAGGCACAGGTGCACGTGCGGGCAGACACGCGGGTCGCCGAAGCATTCGATGAGGGGCTCGGGGAAGTCGATGGGCTCGATGCTCGAAACCCGGAAGCGCGAGATCTGGGGCACTGCCTCCATCAGCCGCCCCAGGAGGAGCGCGAGGCTCGAGCCGTGCTCCTTGCCGTAGCTCCCGATGTTGGTGCCCGTCAGGACGATCTCCTGGTAACCGAGGGCCACCAGGGCCTGGGCGCGCTCGATAAGTAAGTCGGGATGGACGCTCTGCTCGCGGCCCCGCACGGTGGGCACGATGCAGAAGGCGCAGCGGTTGTTGCAGCCCTCCGAGACCTTGAGCCAGGCCCGGGTGTGGCCCGACTCCTCGGGGGTCGCCGGGCGCCACTCGGCCTCACGGGCGCCGTACCAGTCGGCGATCGCCTGGACGATCTGGTCCTTCTCGGCGTTCGGGGCGACCAGGCGCACGCCCGCCATCTCGCCGAACTCGTCCGGGTGGTAGTCCACGGCGCAGCCCGTGACCACGATGCGCGCCTCGGGGTTGGCGCGGTGCGCCCGGCGCACCATCTGGCGGCTCTGGCGATCGGCCTCGTGGGTGACGGTGCAGGTGTTCACCACGTAGACGTCGGCCGGCTGGTGAAAGGGCACCACGGCGCAAACGTCGGCCAGCCCCGCGACGAGCTGGGCCGTCTCGGCCTGGTTGGTGCGGCATCCGAGGGTCGCAAACGCAATGGTCGGGTGGTTATGCATGACTCGAGCCTATCACAGGCTGGCCATGGCTGCCGAGAGCACCGCTTGTTTCAGGCGAACGTTGCCAAGGGTACGGAATCGCTATACAACCCATGGCTAGCAAGAGCCGTTCAGGAGTCTCCCATGAGAAGCAGCCTATCTCTGAGTCTCTTACTCGTGGCAACCCTCTGCCTTGCGGGATGCCAGGGGCTATTTGATGGCTCCCGGGTTCCGACCCCTATCAAGGACCAACCCACCAACACCACCTCGACGCGAAGGGTCGAGTCCTCCGCCAACATCGGGCACCTGCAAGCTCCAGCGGAGGCCACCGCCAGCGAACCGGTCAGCATCGTGCTGTGGGCCTACGTCGGGACCAATGGCTGCGATGGGATGGGCACGCCCTCCCTCGACGTGAATGACGGCTCGAGGTCGGTGACCGTACGGGCGACGGCCTGGCATCTGGTCGGGGACAACCTGGTCTGTTCGATGAACTATCCCGGGTATGAGCGGGCGACCGTCTCCTTTACGCCGGGGGCCACCGGAACCTACGAGGTGCGGGCAGAGCCGTTCGAAGCCATGCCCGAATGGGAACGGGAACACAAGATCGGGACGGGCGTCACCCCCGCGGCGACGCTCGCGATCGCCGTCGTGGCCGCCTCCTCCTCAGTCCTGCCGGACGGCAATCAGCACGATTCGAGCCAGCAGTAGGAGCCCGGCAAGGGCGGTGATGCCTGCGGGAAGCCAGAAAGAGGTCCCCCGCCACACCCACCACCCTAGCCACATGAGGACGAGGCCACCCGCGAGTCCCACAAAGGCCCTTAGTTCGGCCGGCAGCATGGCTAGACCCTCGTCGATTCCGCAGGCTTGCTCGGGCTCCCCAGCAACTCGCGCGCAATGATGACCCGCTGGATCTGGTTGGTGCCCTCGACGATCTGTAAGAGCTTCGCCTGCCGCATGAGGCGCTCGACCGGGAAGTCCTTGAGATAGCCGTACCCCCCGAAGATCTGGACCGCGTCCGTGGTGACCTTCATGCAGGCATCGGTCGCGAAGCGCTTGGCGATCGCCGCCTTGGCCGTGCTCGGGATGCCCTTGTCCATCAGGTCCGCCGCCTGGTAGACCAAGAGGCGTGAGGCCTCGATGTCGGCCGCCATGTCGGCGAGCATGAACTGGATGCCCTGGAACTCGGCGATCGCCTTGCCGAACTGCGCCCGCTCGCGCGCGTAGCGCAGCGCATGGTCCAGGGCTGCCTGGGCGATGCCGACCGCTGCGGCCCCCACCGAGATCCGTCCCCCGTCGAGGGCCGTCATGGCCACCGTGAAGCCGATCCCCTCCTGGAGACCCAGGAGATTCTCCTCGGGCACCCGGCAGTCCTCGAAGATCAGCTCGCGGGTCGGCGAGGCGCCGAAGCCCATCTTCTGCTCCTTCTTTCCGAAGAGGAGGCCCGGGTTGCCCTTCTCGACGAGAAAGGTGCTGATGCCCTTGGGCCCCGGCCCGCCCGTGCGCGCCATGACGGCGTAGACGTCCGCCTCGCCGCCCGAGGTAACGAAGAGCTTGGTGCCGTTGAGGACGTACGCGTCGCCTTCCCGGCGCGCCGTGGTGATGAGGCTCGCCGCATCCGAGCCCGCGCCCGCCTCGGTCAAGGAAAACGCCCCCAGGCGCTCGCCCCTGGCAAGCGACGGCAGGTAGCGCTCCTTCTGCTCGGGCGTTCCGAACCGGTTGATGAGCGTCTGGACCATGAGGTGCACGCTCAGGGCCGCCCCCGAGCCCGCGCAGACCTTGGCGATCGCTTCGGCGACCAGGGCTGCGATGAGGCGCGTGGAGCCCGATCCCCCGTACTCCTCGGGGGTCAGGAGGCCCGTGAGCCCGAGCTCCCCCATCCGCCGGAAGTTGTCCCATGAGAACTCGCCGCGCTCCTCGAGCTCGGCCGCGTGCGGAGCGAGCTCGCGCTGGGCGAAGTCCGCCACCATGTCCCGGATGGCCTGCTGCTCCTCGTTCAGGGTGAAGTCCACGCCCGGCTCCTTTCGTTACAAGATGGCGCGCTCGCGCAGGGACTGGCACTCCGCGCGGTCGATGCCGAGCTCGGCCAGGATGGCCTCCGTGTGCTCGCCGAGGCGCGGCGGAGGCGTGCGCGGTCCGGCCTCGACGTCCGGGTAGGGCACGGGCGAGCGTAGCTGGTCGGTCGCCACCAGGCCGCGCGCCCGCACCTGCGGATGCTCGATGGCCTCGTCAAAGGCCAGCACCGGCTCCAGGCAGATATCCTTGCCCTCGGCCCAGGCGGCCCATTCCTCGCGCGATCGCTCGGCGAAGAAGCCTCCGAGCGCTGCTTTGAGCACCGCTTCCGAGCGCTCCTGCCGCCACTCCGGGTGCCCTGCCGCTTTGCAAAAAGCATGCCAGAACTTCTCTTCCAGCGCCGCCAGGGCCACGGCCTTTCCATCCGCCGTCCGGTAGACCGCATAGCGGGCCACCGCTCCGTTCAGTTCCGTGGCGCCGGGACCCGGAGCCGATCCTTCGACGAACGTGCGGGCCGCCACGAACGGCAGCCAGCTCATGGCCGCGTCCAGCATGGCCACGTCGAGGTAGGTCCCCGCCCCGGTGCGCTCCCGGGCGAACAGGGCCATGGAAATGGAGGTGGCCGCGTACATGGCCCCCGCGATGTCCGCCACCTGGATCCCGGGCAGGACGGGCAAGTCCTCGGCTCCGGGCCGCAACTGGGCGAGGGCCCCGGCGAGCGCCATGTAGTTCAGGTCGTGCCCCGAGCGCTCGCGCAAGGGGCCCGTCTGGCCATAGCCCGTCAGCGAGCAGTAGATGAGGCGAGGATTCACGGCCTTGAGGTCCGCGTAGCCAACCCCCAGTCGGTCCGCTACCCCCGGCCGGAAGCTCTCGAGCACCACGTCCGCCGTCTCCGCGAGCCGGCGCAGGATCGCAACGCCCTCAGCCTCCTTGAGGTTGAGCGAGAGGCTCTTCTTGTTGCGGTTGAGCGCCAGGAAGTAGGCGCTCGTCCCCTCGACCAGGGGCGGGATCCCGCGCAGGTAGTCGCCGAGCCCCGGATCCTCTACCTTGATGACCTCGGCCCCGTAGTCCGCCAAGAGCATGGAGCAGTAGGGGCCAGGCAGCAGGCGGCTGAGATCCAGGACCCTCACACCATCAAGGGGCCCCATGGCCTACACCTTGACGATGGTGCAATCACCCTGGCCCAGGCCACCGCAGATGGAGGCCGCCCCGTAGCCGCCGCCCCGGCGCTTCAACTCGTTGACGAGCGCCATGACGATGCGCGCCCCCGAGGCGCCCACCGGATGGCCGATGGCGATCGCTCCGCCGTTGACGTTGGTCTTCGCCCGTAGCGCCTCGACCTTGGCCGCATCCCCGCCTCCCAGTAGCTTCGTCGAGACGAGCGGCATGGCCGCGAAGGCCTCGTTGATCTCGATGAGCGACAGGTCCTCGAGCTGGAGGCCCGTCTTCGCGAGGCCCTTCTCGATGGCCTTGGCGGGGATGGTCACGATGTCCTTGGGCTCACCGGCGACGCTCGCCACCGTGAGCACGGTCGCCAGCGGCTTGAGGCCGAGCTCTTCGGCTTTCTGCTTGCTCATCAGGAGGATGGCCGTCGCCCCGGCATCGAGCCCCGGCGCATTGCCCGCCGTCACCGTCGGGCTGCCGTAGACGGTGGGCAGCTTCGCCAGGCTCTCGGGGGTGGTCTCGGGCTTGGGGAACTCGTCCCGGGCGAACGTGACGGGCCCCTTGCGGGTGGCGAGCTCGATCGGCGCGATCTCGGCATCGTACTTGCCCGCCGCGAGGGCCTCCTGGTAGCGCTGCTGGCTGCGGTAGGCCCAGGCGTCCAGATCCTCGCGCCCCACCCCGTGCTCCTGAGCGATGTGGCCGGTGTCGACCGAGACGGGCGCATGGCCCGGATACTTCATCTGCAGGGGATCGGAGAGCTCCACGTGGCCCATGCGGGCCCCGAAGCGCAGGCTCGGCACCATGTAAGGAGCCCGGCTCAGGTTCTCGGCGCCCACCGCGAGCACCACGTCCGCCTCACCGAGCTGGATGGCGCGCAGGCCCATCTGGATGGCCGTCATCGAGGAGCAGCAGGCCCGGTCCAGGCTCATGCTCACCGTCTCCTCGGGCATGCCCGCGAGCAAGAGGGCCTGACGCGCCACCACCGGAGCGATGACGCCCGTCTCGGCCGGCACGCAGGTACCCAGGTAGACCTCGTCGACCCGATCGGGGCTGAGGTTCGCGCGCTTCAGCGCCTCCTGGATCACGTGCGCCGCCAGCTGCACGCCGGGCACATCCTTCAGGGCGCCGCCGAACTTCCCGTAGGGGGTGCGCACGGCGCTGACGATGACGACTTCCGAAACCTCTCTCACGGCACGTCTCCTTTGACCCCGGAGCCGTCCCCGGCCTTCCGGTTAGTGAGTCCTCGCTATCCATTTTACCCCAGCGGGGCCCGACCATGGAGCAGGCTTCAAAACCGGCGGTGTTTGTGGCAAGATGGTCAAGCGCTTGGCTACGGGCCGCGCTTGGCCGTTTCGAGGAGCCTCCATGAAGACGCTGGCAGCGATTGATTGTGGTTCGAACTCCTTCCATCTGCTCATCGTGCGGGTGGACGCGGAGCACCACACCTGGGAAACCATCGCCAAGGACAAGGAGATGGTGCGGCTCGCAAGCCGGGACTTCGCCCAGACCCAGCTCCTCTCCGACGAGGCGGTGCAGCGTGGCGTCGAGGCCCTCAAGCGCTTCAAGAAATTGGCGGATCAGCACGGGGCCGACCGGATCGTGGCCGTGGCGACCAGCGCCGTGCGCGAGGCCAAGAACGCCGAGACCTTCCTCAAGCGGGCCGAAGAGGAAGCGGGGATTGCCGTCGAGCCCATCTCCGGCACCGAGGAGGCCCGCCTCATCTACCTGGGCGTGACCACCGCCGTGAACTTCCGCGGCCGCAAAGCGGCCATCGTGGACATCGGCGGCGCGAGCACCGAGCTGGTCATCGGGACGCCCACCGAGCTCCTGTTCGCCCGCAGCCTCAAGATCGGCGCAGTCCGGCTCTACGAGCAGTTCCTCAAGGAAGACCCCCTTCCCGCCGAGGCCTACTACCGCCTCATCGCGCACGTGAAGGGGATCCTCCACCAGCTGGTGCCCGTCATGCGCGAGGTGGGCTACGACTTCCTGATTGCGACCTCGGGCACGGCCCTGACCCTGGGCGAGATCGACGCGGCCCAGTACGGCAAGCCGCCCAAGGGGATGAACGGCTACAAGCTCTCGCGCGATCGCCTGCACGCCCT
This sequence comes from Stenomitos sp., assembly GCA_036704085.1. Lineage (GTDB taxonomy): Bacteria > Cyanobacteriota > Sericytochromatia > S15B-MN24 > UBA4093 > DATNQJ01. Next base: position 18,496 of record DATNQJ010000220.1, on the reverse strand, counting down.
GGAGCAGCGCCTGCGCCAGCTACCCATGAAGGAGCGCCAGAAGATCGAGGGCCTGCCTCCTCGGCGGGCGGACATCATCGTCTCGGGGGCGGGCATCCTCTCGACGATCATGGACGAGCTCGACATGCCGCAGCTGGTGCTGTGCGATCGCGCCCTGCGCGAGGGCATCGTGCTGGACGCCCTGTACCGGGAGGGGATCCTGGAGGATGCGGCGCACATCCACGACAACGTGCGATCGCGCGCCATCCGGGCCACCGGCGAGCGCTTCGGCTACGACGCGGCCCACGGGGAGCACGTGGCCCAGCTGGCCCTGTCCCTCTTCGACCAGACCGAGTCCCTGCATGGACTGCCCCGGAGCTATCGCGACCTCCTCGAGGGGGCGGCCCTCCTGCACGACGTGGGCTTCCACATCAACCACTCGTCGCACCACAAGCACTCGTACTACCTGATCCGCCATGCGGAGCTGTTGGGCTTCCACGAGCCCGAGATCGAGCTGATGGCCAACGTCGCTCGCTACCACCGCAAGTCGCTGCCCAAGGACAAGCACCTGAACTTCAAGGCGCTCACTCCCCAGCAGCGCGAGGCAGCCGGCAAGCTCATCGCGCTCCTGCGCGTCGCCGACGCGCTCGATCATTCGGGCATGCAGGTGGTCAAGGACGTGTCGGTCCGGCTCGAAGGGCCCGAGACGGTCTTCTTCGTGCAGGCCGATGACTCGTGTGACGTGGAGACCTGGGGGGCGCTCGAGAAGGCCGATGCCTGGAGCAAGTACATGGGCACCCAGGTCCGCTTCGTCCAGGTGCCGGTCGTGCGGGGCGCCGGGGGGACGGGCCCCTTGACCCTCCCCCACATGGCGCACGAGCCCGTGCGGCGCGCCTAGAACCCTTCCTCACTCACCCAGACAACCTGACAGGTCTGCATGGTGCACCGGGTGCCGCAGACGTCGCAGGTCGCCTCGTTCATTCCCACATCGACCTCGATCATGTTCCCGCACTTGGAGCACTTGAAGGCGCGCTCGGTCGAAGCGGTCGTGCGGTCCACTACCCCCGCGCGGGTGCAGATATCGGGGTTATCAGGCTTGCGATCCATGACGAGCCTCCTTCAGCTTGGGTCGGTGCTCCCAGCCTAGCTCCCCGCGGATCCGAGGGCAACGAAACGACGAGCGTTCTCCCCCACGCCCCCAGGACTCCGCGCAAGCCCGTCACAGGGCGCTAGAACTCGACCGCGTGAGGCCCCGTCGGGTCGTTCTTGACCTGGTCGGAAGCCAGGTAGACCGGATGCGCGGCGGCGTCGATCTGGTCCGGATGCTTGAGTTGATCGATGAGATGGTCGATTTCCGTCCGGGCCCGGGGCCCCAAGACGGGAGCCGAGACGTCCTTGAGGAGGTGATCGATCTGGGCCAGCATACGGCTCGCCGTTGCCTGCTGATCCGGCGTCAGGTTCTCGAGCTTGAGGGCCCCCACCCCTTGGGCGACGTGGTTCAAGCTCGAGATCTGCCGATCGAGGAGGTCCAGGCGCGCCATGGCCTCGTCGTGTTTGAGGGGGTTACCCAGATCCTTGACGAGACTGTCCTTCTCGCCCAGCAAGGAGGCGACTCGACCGGCGATGTTGTGCTCCAGGACCGCCTGGTTGACGAGCGCCTTGTTCCCCGAGGCCATGGCCTTGTCCATGTCGAGGGGGACGTCCGGAACCGGCATCGCGTGCGTCTGATCCATGACCTTCTGTAGATCGGTGATCTGCTTGTCGAGCAGCCCCAGGCGCGCCTGGGCCTCGGCGGAGCGGATCGGGTTGGCCAGATCCTTGATCAGCGCGTTCTTCTCGAAGGTGAGCTGGCCCATCCGGTTGGCGATGTTGTTCTCGAGCAAGGCCTTGTTGATCAAGGCCGGGTTGCCGGTCGCCCGGGCTTCGTCGACACTCGACGCCGGGGTGTGGGCCTTGAGCTGGGCCTGGGCCTGCGTCTTGGCCTGCGTCAGGACCCCAATCTGCCGGTCGAGCAGCCCCATCCGGGCCTGGGCCTCGGCATGGCGCTTCGGATCCTTCAGGTCAGCGGCGAGTGCCGCTTTCTCCTGCTTCAACTCGCCGATCCGGGAGTCGAGATTCTGGATGTAAACGGACTGGTTCTTGGCAAACGCGTCCGGCGCGGCGGCCGTCTTGGCCTGAAACTCCTCGAAGAGGCCCATGAACTCCTGGAGGTCGACCTTGCCGTCGCTCCCGGCATGCTTCTGAAAGAGCCCATCCAGCATGGCCTTCATCTGTTCTTTTTCCTGCTGGCTCTGAGCGCGCGCGGTTTCGGCCCCGACCACCTCGTCCTGGGTTACGTAGCCCTTGAAGGTCGTGACGGGCCCCTCGACATGGGTGTCGATCGTCTCGAACTCCTGCTGGGCCTTGCGGGCCATGGCCTGCTTGGCGGCCGGATCGAGATTTGAAAAACCGTTTACGCCGGACATTGCGACCTCCTCGTTGCGACAGGGACGGTCTCCTTATACCGGTTTCAATCCATAAGCTTTCGTATGGCTTTGATCGGACATCATTAAATTTTGGTTCTGGATCCGACCGCTGGGTCGGACGGAGCAGCCGCGTAATCGTAGAACCCCTTGCCCGTCTTGCGGCCCAGGTGACCGGCCTCGACCAGCTTCACCAGGGACTGCGGAGCGCGGTGGCGATCGCCGTACGCCTCGACCAGCCCGAACGACGAGTGGTAGAGGACGTCCAACCCCACGTAGTCCGCGAGCTCGAAGGGGCCCATCGGATAGTTGAGGCCGAGCCGGATGGCCTGGTCGATGTCTTCCTTGGTGGCGACCCCTTCCTCGGCGATGCGGATGCACTCCATCATGTGCGCGCTCAGGGCGCGGCTGGTGATGAAGCCCTGGGAGTCCTTGCAGACCACCGTCTCCTTGCCGAGGCGGTGCGACAGGGCCTCAGTCACCTTCAGGGTCTCGGGCGAGGTGGCCACTCCCATGACAATCTCGATGAGGCGCATGACGGGCGGCGGGTTGAACCAGTGCATGCCGATGACCCGCTCGGGGCGGCCGGTGGCGGCCGCGATGGCCGTCACCGAGAGCTGGGTGGTGTTGGTGGCGAGGACGGCGTGCGCCGGAGCCAGCCGGTGCAGGTCGGCGAACAGCTCCTGCTTGAGCTTGAGATCCTCGTGGATGGCCTCGATGACGAAATCGGCCTCCGCCACGCAGGGAGGCACCTCGACCTCGGTCGACAGCCGCCCCATGGCCTGGCGAGCCTCCTCCTCGGAGAGCTTCCCGGCCTTCACCAGACGCCCGAGGCTCTTCTCGATGCCCACCACCGCGGCGCGCAGGCGCTCGTCGGTGACGTCGCGCAAGGCGACCTCGAAGCCCGAGGTCGCCGCGACCTGCGCGATCCCCGAGCCCATGGCTCCCGCTCCGATGACGGCGATGCGTTTGACGTCCATGCGGCCTCCTTCCGTGTGCGTGCAACCCAGCCATTAAACCATGGGCCGCGCGGGCGTCAGGGGGCGTTCAACTCCGGTCCCTGAGCTAGAACAGCAGCTTCTTTCGCCGCATGCTGATGCTCTGCAAGAGGCCGATGGCCGCGAAGTTGGTCATCAAGGCGGTACCGCCATAGCTCATCAGGGGCAACGGAATGCCCACGACCGGCATGATGCCCGTCGCCATGCCCATGTTCACGAACAGGTGGAAGGTGAACATGGTGACGATGCCGATGGCCAGCAGCGAGCCGAACTTGTCCTTGGCGCGGTCCGCGATGATGAGGCCCCGCACCAGGACGAGGACGAACAGGATCAGGAGGGCGAGCCCCCCGATGAAGCCCATCTCCTCGCCCACCACGCTGAAGATGAAGTCGGTGTGCTGCTCGGGGATGAAGTGCAGCTGCGTCTGCGTGCCGTGGAAGAGGCCCTTCCCGAACACCCCGCCCGAGCCCACGGCGATCATCGACTGGATGACGTGGTAGCCCGATCCCAAGGGGTCCGCCTCGGGGTTGATGAAGGTCCGGATGCGGTTCTTCTGGTACTCCTTGAGGATGCCCCAGGCCACCGGCATGGCGAGGCCCGCGCCCAGGTTGGCGAGCCAAACGGCGGCCGGCACGAACCAGTGCTGCTTGCGCGTCATGAAGAGCCACAGGCCCAGCCCGCCCAGGTAGACCGCCATGAGGATCATGGAGGCCCGGTGGACGCTCGGATCGTCGAAGAGCACGAACGGCGTGCAGACCACGAGGCTCACGATGGGCGAGACCATCTTGAACAGCGTCGACACCGGCAGACCCGCCCAGAAGAGCATGCCCATGGTGATGGCCCCGTAGACCAGGCTGGTGCCGAGGTCCGGCTGCTTGAAGATGAGGAGCCAGGGCACGGCCACGACCCCCAGGCTCTGCATGAAGCCCTCGGGCGAGTGGATGTTCTTCTCGGAGAGCACCTTGGCGAGGATGATGATGAGCCCAAGCTTGGCGTACTCCGACGGCTGGATCTTCATGGGACCGACCTGGAGCCAGCGCTGGGCGCCGAGCGCCGAGTGGCCCATCACCTCGACGGCGATCAAAAGGAAGATGCAGATGCCGTAGAAGACCCAGGCGGGCTTGCCGTCCAGCCAGTCGTAGCCATACAGGACGAAGAAGCCCATGGCGATGAGGGCCGGCACCATGTTCACGATCTGGCGGATCATGTCGCCATGGTTCACCGAGGAGATGGCCGTCAACCCGAAGATCAGGATGGCGAGGACCCCCAGGAAGAGAATCACGTCGAAGTTACGCCAAGAGCGGCCCAGGTTGGGAATCATCGCAGCTTCCTATTCCATGCCTGACAGGGACCAGGCTTCCTTATACCATCCCCGTCGCGGGGCGAGGAGCGCCGGCTCGGTCGACCGCTCCCCCTTTACCAAGGCTCCCTGCCGGGACCGGCAGGGAGCGTGGGTTTGAGTTAAGCCTCGGCCGTTTCCGGCCGGACGCGCTTGATCGGGATGTTCGCCAACAGGGCGACGGTCCCTTCCGAGCGCTCGAGGCTGACTTCCAGAGCCGTCTGGTCGATCTCCACGTACTTGGAGAGGACCTGCATGAGCTCGGCGCGCATCTGCTCCATCATCGGGGCCGGGATGTCCGCCCGATCGTGCATCAGCACGAGCTTGAGACGGTCCTTGGCGGCCGAGCGGGCCGAGTTGTCCTGGCGGCCGAAGAGCTTGTCGAGGAAGGTCGGTAGTGCCATCGTTCCCCTCCTAACCCGCTGCGAACAGCTTCTTGAGCTTGCCGAAGAAACCGGTGGTCTCTTCCATGCTCATGAGGGGAACGTCCTCGCCCTTGATGCGCTTGGCGATGTTGCGGTACGCCTGGCCGGCGCGCGAGGTCTCGACCAACGAGGCGGGTTCGCCGCGGTTGGTCGAGGTGATGATCATCTCGTCGTCCGGCACGATGCCCAAGAGCTTGATGCTCAGGATCTCCTGGACGTCCTCGACCGACATCATCTCCTGGTTCTTGACCATCTTGGGACGCAGGCGGTTGACGATGAGCTGGGGGTTTCGCAGCTCGGCGGCCTCCAAGAGGCCCACGATGCGGTCGGCGTCACGCACCGAGGAGACCTCGGGGTTGGTGACGATGATGGCCTCGGTGGCCCCCGCCGTGGCGTTCTTGAAGCCCTGCTCGATGCCCGCGGGGCAGTCGATCAGGATGTAGCGGTAGCCCTCTTCCTGCAGGTCGGCGATCAGCTTGCGCATCTGGTCGGGGTTGACGGCCGACTTGTCGCGGGTCTGGGCCGCGGGCAAGAGGACCAGGTCCGGCTGGCGCTTGTCCTTGATGAGGGCCTGACGGAGCTTGCAGCGCTCCTCGACCACGTCCACGATGTCGTAGACGATGCGGTTCTCGAGCCCAAGCACCAGGTCCAGGTTGCGCAGCCCGATGTCGGCATCCAGGAGCGCGACCTTCTCGCCCATCGCCGCCAGCGCCATGCCGAGGTTGGCCGTGGTGGTCGTCTTGCCGACGCCCCCCTTGCCCGAGGTAATGACAATCACCCTGCCATTGGACATTCCGTAGGTTCCTCCCAAAAAGAGCTGGCTTCGTGCCGGGGCTCCGGTGCGTAAAACTCGTGTGCTAGAGCGGATTGATGTGGATCTCGCCGTTCTCGACGCAGGCGATCTCGGGGTGCTTGCTCAAGGGCGGCGCGCCCTGGTCGGGGCTGCGCGCGATCTTGGTGCCGATCCGCAGCTGGGTCGGGCGCAGGTTGGTCGCCACGATGCGGGCGGTCTCGTCCCCGCCCGAGCCGGCATGCGCCAGGCCCCGGAGGGTACCGAACACCACGATATCCCCGGTGGCGGCCACCTCGGCCCCGGCGTTCACGTCGCCGCAGATCACCAGGTTGCCGATGTGCTCGAGGCGCTGGCCGCTGCGGATGGTCTGCTTCAGGTAGAGCGCGTTGTTGAGCGGCAGGGCGGGAGCCGGCGTGCGCTGCGACTCCTCGCCGGGCTTCTTCTCGGGCACGGGCAGCTTCTCATGGGCCGCAAGGCCGAGCTTGCCCGCGATCTCGCGGGTCGCGGGCTCGGTGGCCACCACGGCCGTCGGGACCAGGCCGTAATCGCCGCGCATGAGGCCGAGCAGCGAGTCCAGGTCGCCTTGGGAGACGGGGCGATCGCCCACGTCCAGGGTGGTCTGCGCCCCCTTCCAGAAGTCCGAGGCTTCCTTCAGCTTGCCCTCGATCTGGGCCACGACGTCGCCCCACGACTCCTTGGGCGGGACGACGACCAAGACGCCGTTTCTCCAACCTTTGACCGAGATGGTTTCCACGTCCTCTCCTTACTAATCCGCTTCGGCGGGTTCCGGCTTGGCCGAGGCCGTCGCGGGCTTGGCCGCATTGGGGTCCGCCACCCCGAAGAACCGTTTCATGACCGCGCCGGCGACCGGAGCGGCCTGCGAGCCGCCGTGGCCCGCCGTCTCCTTCATCGCCACCACGGCGATCTTGGGGGCGCCCACCGGGGCGTAGCCGGCAAACCATGCGTGCGTCTTCTGCACCTCGCCGTTGGCCGACTGAGCCGAGCCCGTCTTGCCCGCCACCGGGAAGCCGTGCACATTCGCCAGGCCGCCTGTGCCCTCCGAGACCGTCTCCGCCAGCGCCTGGTGCAGCATCTTCCAGGTATCAGGCTTCCACTGGGTCGGATGCACGCCCTCGTCCTTGACCGGGGGATCGTCCTTCTCCTGTTCGGCCGCCGGGCGCACCAGCTTCGGCCGCAGGACGTGGCCGTCGTTGGCGATCGCCGCGATCATCACCGCCGCCTGGAGGGGCGAGACCTGGACGTAGCCCTGGCCGATCGACATGTTGACCGTCTCGCCCTGGTACCAGCGCGAGTCCCGCGAGAGGCCCCGTGCGGCCCGCTCCTTCTTCCACTGGGGATCCGGGATCAAGCCCGAGGTCTCGTGCGGCAACAGGATGCCCGTCTGGCGTCCCAGGCCGAGCGCCCGGGCGTAACGCGCCAAGCGATCGGGGTTAATCTTCAGGCCCAGCTCGTAGTAGACCGTGTCGATCGACATCACGAGCGCGCGCTTGAAATCGACGTTCCCGAAGCCGCCCCTCTTCCAGTCATGGAAGACGCGCGTCCCCAGGGTGAAGGTCCCCGTCGAGTTGAAGTGCGAGTTCCAGTTGGCGATTCCCTCCTCCATCGCGGCCGCGTGCGTGACGATCTTGAAGATCGACCCGGGCGGATACTTGCTGCTGATCGCCCGATTCACCATCGGCCGCTCGTTGGCGTCGTTCAGCTGCTTCCACAGCGCCGGCGAGATCCGACCGGCAAACCAGTTGGGGTCGAAGCTCGGCTCCGATGCCAGGGCCAGCACCTCCCCGTTGTGGGGATCCATGGCCACGACGCTGCCGCGGAAGCCCGCGAGCTGGCTCTCGGCCACCTGCTGGAGGTTGGCATCGATGGTGAGCGTCAGGTCCTTGCCCGGCACCGGCGGCACCGAGGCCAGGATCCGCATGGGCTTGCCGCGCGCGTCCACCTCGATCTGCTGGCGTCCAGGCTCGCCGCGCAATTGCGCGTCGAAGACCTTCTCGATCCCAGTTTTGCCAATTATATCACCTGCTCGGTAACCTTGATCACTGAGTTTTTCCAACTCATCGTCGGTGATTTCCCCGGTGTAACCCAGCACGTGCGCCAGGAATTTGCCCTTGGGGTAGTACCGAATGGTGATGGGCTCGATGCTCACCCCCGGCAGTTGCCGCTGGTTCTCGGCGATGATGTGGATCGTCTCCGGCGTGATGTCCTGCATGAGGCGCACCGGGCGCGCCACCTGGCCCATCTTCTTCCACTTGCCGCGGATCTCGTCGGCCGGCATGCCGAGCAGCTTGCCCAGGCGCTGGATGACCTCGTCGGTCTGCTCCTTGGTGGTCTGGATGGGATAGAGCGTGACGGAGTAGGAGAGGCGGCTGGTGGCGAGGATGACGCCGTTGCGATCGCGAATCACCCCGCGCGGCGCCGGCTGCATGATGATGCGCAGCCGGTTGCCGTCCGCCCGCTCGGAGTAGACCTCCTGGCCGAGGATCTGCAGGTAGACCAGCCGGCTACAGAGGAGGAGGGCCACCAGGGCGATGGATGCCGCGAAGGCATGGAAGCGGAAGCGATGCATCAGGGCAGGGTCTCAGGGCGCAGGCCGAACCGATCCTGGGTGCGCTTGAGGCCCCAGCGGACGAGCTGATAGAGGGGCCAGGCGATGACGAAGTTGCCGAGCGCCTCTGCCGGGGCGATGGACCCCAGGTGCTCGAACATCAGGCCCTTGCCCAACAGGGCGAAGCCACCGGCGACCATGCCCTCCTGCATGAAGGTGCAGACCGCGACCAGGGGCATGATGATGATCGCCTGGCGGTAGAAGAGCAGGGGCTTCAAGGAGCCGGCCAAGAGCCCCACGAGGAGCTTGGGCAGGGTCATCAACAGGCCGCCGCCCGTGAGCAGGTCCTGCACGGCCCCGGCCGCGAGGCCGAAGGCCATGCCGCCGCGCATGCCCGTGCCCACGCCCCATGCCACCACCATGATGAGCAGGGGATCGAGCCGGACGGGCAAGAGAGCGTTCAGGGGAGACGCCTGGAGCCAGGCTCCGAAGGCCAGGGCTACCACGGCGAGCAGGACGCGCATGTTAGAGCCTCGCGTTACCGGACAGGGGCGGCAACACCAGCACCTCCTCGATCCGATCGAGGTCGGCGTTCAGGACGATGCTGACCCGCGGGGTGATGGCGTTGGGCTCGCTCTCGACGCGCACGACCTTGCCCACGTTCAGGCCCTTGGGGAAGATCCCGCCGTAGCCCGCCGTGACGACCGCGTCGCCGATCCGGTAGTCGACCTGCTGGGGCAGGTACTGAAGCGTCAGGGTCGGCTGGCCCTCGCCGAGCACCACGCCGGGAGAGCGCGAGCGCTGGTCGAGGATGCCCACCGTCTGGCCGGGATCGGTCAAGAGGCTCACGACCGCCGTGTGCGGGCTGACCGTGAGCACGCGCCCGACCACCCCGCGCGGCACCAGGACCACCGAGTCGACCCCGATGCCCGAGCTGGACCCGCGGTCGATGACCAGGCGCTGCTGCCAGTTGTTGGGAGCACGGCCGATGACCCGCGCGGCGATGCCATGGGGCGCCACCGCCTGCTCCAGGCCCAAGAGCTGGCTGAAGCGCGCGTTCTCGGCGTCGACCTCCCGCTTGCGCAACAGCTCGGCCTCGACCTCGACGACCTTGGCGTTGAGCGCCGCATTCTCGCGGCGCAGGCTCTCGAGATCCTGGAAATAGGTCGCCCCTCCCCGCACGGAGCCGACCACCGACTGGACGAGTGCCCAGCCGGGTCGCAGCATCTCGGTCAGGACGGCCGTACGGCCGCCCAACCATCCGACCACGGCCGTCACGCCGACCAGGGCCAGGACAAAGGCAATTTCCCGTGCGGGAAGGCGCTGGAGGAGCCTCACGGCCTAGCCTAGCTGTACGTGCCGAGCACCCGCTTGAGGGTCGGGAACTCCTCGAGGACGCGGCCGGTGCCCAAAGCGACGCAGGACAGGGGGTCGTCCGCGATGTGCACGGGCATCTCCGTGTCGTGGCTGATGAGCTCGTCGAGGCCCTGAAGCAGGGCGCCGCCGCCCGCCAGCACGATGCCGCGGTCGATGATGTCCGCCGCCAGCTCCGGCGGGGTCTTCTCGAGGGTGTCGCGCACCGCGTCGACGATCGCCGTCACGGGCTCCTGGAGGGCCTCACGCACCTCGGAGGTGGTGATGGTGACCGTGCGGGGCAGGCCGCTGACCATGTTGAGGCCGCGCACCTCCATCGACTGGTCCTCGCCGCGCGGGTAGGCCGAGCCGAGACGGACCTTGATGTCCTCGGCCGTGCGCTCGCCGATGCTCAGGTTGTGGACCTTCTTGAGGTACTGGACGATGGCGTCGGTGAGCTCGTCGCCGGCGATGCGGACCGAGCGGGAGACGACGATGCCGCCCAGGGAGATGACGGCGACCTCGGTGGTGCCGCCGCCGATGTCGACGATCATCGACCCGGTGGGCTCGCTGACCGGCAGGCCCGCGCCGATGGCGGCCGCCATGGGCTCCTCGATCAGGTAGACCTCACGCGCGCCCGCCTGCAGGGCAGCATCCATGACCGCGCGGCGCTCGACGCCGGTGACGCCCGAGGGAATGCCGATGACCATGCGCGGACGGAAGACGCCCTGGCGCTCGTGCACCTTCTGGATGAAGTGCTTGAGCATGGTCTCGGCCACGTCGAAGTCGGCGATGACGCCGTCCATCAACGGACGGATGGCGATGATGTTGCCGGGCGTACGCCCGAGCATCAGCTTGGCCTCCTCACCGACCGCCAGGGCCACGCTGCGGTTGTTCTGCTGGATGGCGACCACCGACGGCTCGCGCAGCACGATGCCCTTGCCGCGAACGAAGACCAGGGTATTGGCCGTTCCCAGGTCGATGCCCATGTCTCGGCTAAAGCGGCCGAAGAGATTGTTGAACACGTACGACTCCTTACCTATCCCCGCCGGCCAGGCCGGCGACCGACCGCTCCCAGAGCGAATGATCATCCCGAAAGCTATAAAATGCCTTGCCTGCCACGATAACATGGTCCAGCAAGGGTATTCCGACCAGTTCTCCCACCTCAAAGAGGCGCCGCGTCAAGGCCCGGTCCTCTTCCGAGGGCCGCATGTCCCCGGACGGGTGGTTGTGCACCAAGACGATCGCGGCGGCCCCCCTGCGGATGGCCTCGCGATACACCTCGCGCGGATGGACCAGGGCCTCGGTCAGGGTTCCGACCGAGGCATCCTCCCACCCGACGACCTGGTTCCGGCCGTTGAGCCAGAGCACCAGGGTGTGCTCCTTGACCTCGCCTCTGAGGTGCGGAGCCACCAGACGGACCACGTCCTCGGGGCCCTCGATCTGCGGACGATGCACGCTGCGCACCGCCCCCAGCCGAGCTCCCAGTTCGCAAGCCGCCAAAAGCCTCGCGGCCTTGGCAGGACCGAGCCCGTGCAGGCGCGCGAGCTCCTCGGGGCGGGCCTCCGCGATGGCCGTGAGGGCCTCGGGACCCGTCGCTCCGAAGGTCGCGAGCATCCGGCTTGCCAGCTCCACGGCCGTCTCGTGCTGACTGCCCGCCCCCAAGAGGATGGCGAGCAATTCCGCATCGGACAGGGCCTTGGGGCCTTGTTCCAGCAACCTTTCACGGGGTCGAGCATCCGGCGGGAGATCCTTGAGGCGGATCCGCCCCCCAAACGGCGCGTCCTTCTTGCTCTCCGGTAGCACCATCTATATAACGTGCCAACCGAATTGCCGCAAGGCTCGCCCGACTGCCGCAATCGGAAGCCCCACAATGTTCGCGTAGTCTCCCTCGATCGCCTGGACGAACAGGCCGGCCTTACCCTGGATCGCGTAGGCCCCCGCCTTGTCCATGGGCTCGCCGGTGGCCACGTAGCGCTCGATCGTCTCCGCGTCGAGGTCGTCGAAGAACACCCGCGAGCTCGTGAACTCGGCGATGGCCCGGTTCCCCTTGGGGTCCACCAGGCTCCAGCCCGTGATGACCGCATGGGCGCGCCCCGAGAGACGCTGGAGCATCTCCACGGCATGCGCGGCGTCGCGAGGCTTGCCGAAGATGGCGTCGTCGACCACCACGATGGTGTCGGCGCCGAGGATGACGTCCGCCTCCGGGTGGCGATTGGCCACGTCCATGGCCTTGCGCGCGGCCAGCCGGGTCGCACATTCGACCGGATCCCAGTCCGGCTCCGGGGTCTCGTCCGCTCCGCTCGGATCCACGATGAAAGGGATGCCCACCTGCGTCAGGAGCTCGGCCCGGCGCGGCGAGCCGGAGGCGAGGACGACGGTCGCGTCTTGAATCGATCGAGTCTCAGTCTGCATGTCCAACAGTCTACCTCCTCCGCGGCGCCTAGGGTTGGCGCGGAAGGGTCTCAACGTTCGACCCCGGAAAGTTCTGACGCAGATTCTCGGCCGCGGGCGGCCCGCCGATCGTGGTTTCGATGGACGTGAGGTAGCGCCCGTAGTTGTCGCTCTGAGACCCCGAGAACTCCCAGAAGTAGCGCAGCTCGAGGCGCAAGCGCAGGTTGGCCATGAGGGGCCGCACGTCGCCGACGGCCGCCTCGCGGATCAAGTAGCCGCGACTGGGCTGGGCGTTGGGATCGAAGTACTGGCTGTAGGCGACGTAGAAGAGGTCGTTCGAGCCGAGGGTCTGCGAGGCCTCCAGCACGTAGCCGTCCCGCGGAGCCGGGTCCAGGCCCTCGCGCGTCTCGCGCGCCCACTCGCCGAGCACGCTGGCATCCCCCGCCTTGAAGCGCCAGTGGACGCCGTAGCGGCGGCGATCCACCGTCACCCCGGAGCCCGCGAAGCCGGCCGGAAAGACCTGGTCCCGTCCCCAGAGGGCGCTCACGCCGAGCAGGTCGGTCTCGGACGCCTGCCAGTCGAGGCGTGCGAACCAGTCCTTGTCGCCGTTGTCGTCGAGCCGGTTGGGGCCCGCGCCGTTGAAGACGCCGAACGCATACGGGTACGACCCCGCCCGCCCCGAGAGGACCATTCCGATGTCCCGCCAGCGGACCTGGGTGGAGTTCTGGTAGACGTCGGGCCCCACGCTCGTGAGGTACTCGGTCATGGGGGTCTCGGCCGGGGCGATCGCCACCGGCGGCGACGAGGCCGCGTACCCCTCGTTCCCGAAGGGGACGTTGAACTGTCCGACCTGGAGGAAGCCCTGGCGGACGGGATCCCGCACCTGGAGGTAGGCGTCCTCGATCTGGGCGACGTAGAGGGGGGTCAGGCCCACGCCACCTGCCTGGCGCCAGCGCACCCGCGAGCGGTAGGCGTCGTAGAGCTCGGGATTGGCGAGGGGCTGCTCGATGTCCTGGCGCAGGGCGCCGGACAGGACGATGTCCACGTCCTTGCTGACGGCCTCGCCCACGCGCAGCTCCACCAATGGCAAGCGGCCCATCAGCTGGGTCTGGGCCAGATTCAAGGCGGAGAGCGGGTTCAAGTCCGGCTCGAAGGCGGCGCGCGGCTGGTTGCCGATGTCGGCCCGCGCCCCCACCGAGTACCACGGCACGGCCTGGGCCGGCGCCGCGAGCGCGGCAGCGCCGAGCGTCGCCAAAAGGGCGTAGGACGCAAGGTTCCGCCCCCATGGGCGGGGGACGGGCGCGGTGAAGGGGCTCCCTGGTCTGGACACGCGGACTTCCTCGTCGGGGGACATGACGCCCTGCATTGTCGCGTGTCTAGCAGCGTTCGGCAAGCCTAGCGGCTTGCGCGCAAATGCCGCATGAGACGCTGGGCCTGCTCGTCGCGCAGGTTGAGACTCAAGCAGCGCTTGCAGTGCTGTAGGGCGCGTTCGGTGCGGCCGAGCTCCGCGAAGATCAGGGCCAGGTTGTAGTGCACCGCGGACTCGGTGGGCATGGCCTCGATGGCCCGCTCGAGGTGGGCGATCGCCCCTTCGACGTCTCCCTTGAGGCGCAGGGCCTCCCCGAGATTGAGCTGCGCCTTGGCGAGCACCGGGTTGATCCGGAGGGCCTGCTGGAACTCCCAGAGCGCCTCGGCGAGCTCGCCCCGCTCCATCAGGAGGTAGCCCAGGTTGTTGTGGGCATCCGCCTCGTGCGGCCAGAGGGCGAGCAGCTCCCGGTAAGTGCGGATGGCCGCCTCGGGCTGGTGGTGGTCGGCGTAGGACATGGCGAGGTAGAACCAGGCCATCGCATGCTCGGGATCCAGGGTCACGGCCCGCTGGAAGCTCTCGATGGCTGGGGCCCACTTGCGCTGGTCGCGGTAGGCCATGCCCAGCGCGCCGTAGGTGCTCGCGTCGTCCGGATCGTCCCGCAGGAGGCGCTTGAGCTCGTGGATCGCGAGCTTGGCCTCGCCCTGCTCCAAGAGGGCCTGAGCGAGCCATGAGCGCAGCCCACGCTCGCCGGGGCTGCGCTCCAGGGCCGTTCGCAGCTGACGGATCAGGCCCTCGAGGTCGCCCACGGCCTCCAGGGCCCGCAGGAGGTTGAAGAGGGCGTAGAGATGCTCCGGATCGTGGCGCAGGGCCGCCTCGAAGGCCTCGATGGCCGCCTCGAGCTCTCCCTCGGCTTCGCGCAAGAGCCCCAGGTTGTTGTGGGCGTCCGGATGGGCGGGCTCGCGAGACAGGGCCTGGTCCACGCATTCGGCCGCCCGTTCCAGCTCGTCGGCCTCGACGAGGGCGTAGGCGAGGTTGTGCAGGACGTCCATGCTCTGGGGATGCAACAGGCGCAGCTGCTCCAGCAGGGAGACGGCCTCTTCCATGCGCCCGAGGTCCAACAGCGCCTCGGCGAGATCCAGGGAGGCCTCGAGATCGCCGGGGGCGACCTTCAGCGCCTCCAGGAGCGCGACGTCGGCGCCCTCGGCGTCGTTCCGGCTCAGGCAGGCCCGGGCCTGCTCGACCCACTCGGAGACGCGCTGCATCAGGCGCGGGTCAGGCGGGTGCTGACGTACTCACCCGTGGTGATGGAATGGTACTCCTGGCCGATCTCGCGGTACCGCTTGCGGGTCTCGGGGCTCATGTCCGAGCCGTTGGCCATGGCCGAACGGTATTTGGGCTGCTCGTTGCGCCAGTAGGTCGCGATTGCCCGTTCGTCCGGGGTGAGGGGGACGCCGTTCTTGTTGAGGTGTAGCCGCCCGATGAGGCGCTCTTGCATGCAGTGCATTTCCTCGTGCACCAGCACGTCGATGAACTCGGCGAAGGTGCCGTTCAAGGCGCGCTGGGGAAGGTAGATCCGGTCCTGGCGCAGGTCGTAGAGGCCGTTGTAGCCGCCCGAGAGGGTGTCGTCGAACTCCACCGGGCATGGCTTGAACCCGTAGGACTCGCCGAGCTTCGGCAGGAAGTAGCGCATGAACTCGAGCGCCACCTTGCGGTTCACCTCGGGCCGTCCGGGCATCCAGACGTCCCGCATGGACTTCAGGACGGGCTCCTGGAGCATGTCATCGGAGGCAAGCTCCGCCTTGTCATCGAACATGCGGCTCAAGAGGGCGCGGTACTGCGAGACCGAGCGCGGGATCTCGCCCACCGGCGCCTCGGCGCTCGCGGCCAACAGTTCACCGCGGGTGAAGCCCGGTCCCTGGGAGGTGGCGGGCCCCTCGGACGGGCCCGGATGGGCGTTCTGGTAACGGGGATCGAAGCCCGCCTCGAACATCATCTCGGCCATCCAGGCGCTCTCGCCCTTGGCCGGAGGCGGCGGCAGGATGGGCCGCGGCGTGGGGGCCGGGGTAGGCGTGGTGACCGGAGCGCGCACCGGCGATCGCGCGGGGCTCCGGAAGACGGAAGGATCGGAGGTAATCCGTCGCACCATCGTCTCCTCCTGGCCTTGCGCCCACCGACCGGAACCCGCGGGGGCCCATCCTATTCTGGAACTCCCTTACCCTTGCCTTCCGGGCATTAAACGGCGCCAGCCGGTCCGCCCGTTGGGCTGCGCCGCCGAGTCCCCTCTGCTAAGATAGGCAAAGCCCCATGCGGGGCCACCGCTATGTTTGGACCGGAGACCTGGATGGATCACACGTCATTGCTCGCTTCTGCCCCCGGCATTCCGCCCGAATGCGTCCGCGCCCTCGACGAGGCCGTCCAGGCCATGACGCCCGAATTGGTCGAGACGCGGCGGGATTTCCATCGTTGGCCGGAGCTGAGCTTCTCCGAGGTCCAGACCGCGGCCCGCATCGCGCAGGCCTTGCATGGCCTGGGGCTCGAGGTGCAGACGGGCGTGGCCAAGACCGGCCTGGTCGCCCTCTTGCGGGGCGGCCGCCCCGGCAAGACCCTCTTGGTGCGCGCGGACATCGACGCCCTGCCCCTGCATGAACAGGCCACGCACGCCTACGTCTCGCGGAACCCGGGCGTCATGCATGCCTGCGGTCACGATGCCCACATGGCCATGCTGCTCGGGGCGATCCGCTTCCTGGTCGAGCACCGCGATCGCCTCGCGGGCAGCATCAAGTTCGTGTTCCAGCCGGCCGAGGAGGGCCCGGGCGGCGCGGACCTGATGATCGCCGAGGGCGTGCTCGAGCATCCCAAGGTCGACGCGGCGCTCGGCTACCATATCTGGAACGAGTTGCCGGTCGGCGTGATCGGCGTGCGGCCCGGTCCCCTGATGGCCTCGTCGGACGAGTTCGAACTGCACGTGCACGGCCAGGGCAGCCACGGGGCGGACCCGCACCTCGGCGTCGACGCGGTGGTGGTCGCAGCCCACATCGTCACGGCCCTCCAGACCATCGTCAGCCGCATGGTGAGCCCGCTCGAGTCGGCGGTCCTCACCATTGGCCAGATCACGAGCGGCTCGGGCCACAACATCATCGCCCAGCACGCGGTCATGACGGGCACGGTGCGCACCTTCAACGAAACGCTGCGCGCGGAGCTGCCGGGCCGCATCGAGCAGGTGGCGAACAACGTCGCGCGGGCCTTCGGGGCCACCTGCGAGCTGACGATCAAGCCTCAGTACCCGGTCACGGTCAACGATCGGGGCATGGCGACCCTGGTGCGCCGCGCGGCCGAGCGAGCCGTCGGACCGGAGCATGTGGTCGAGGCCGAGCGCACCATGGGCTCGGAGGACATGGCCTACTTCCTGCAAGAAGTGCCCGGCTGCTACTTCCTGATCGGCTCGGCGAACCCGGCCGAGGGGCTCGACAAGCCGCACCACCATCCCAGCTTCGACATCGACGAGGCCGCCCTGCCCATCGGCGTGAAAGTCATCGTCATGAGCGTGCTGGACTACCTCTGCCGGTAACGGCCCTCAGAGCTGCCCTTAGGTCCGTGAATCGACGCTACGTCACCCCGGCGCAGGCCGGGGTCCACCGCAGGGCCCTACTGAAACGGCAGCAAGCGGGCGACGGTGGATTCCGGCCTGCGCCGGAATGACGGGAACGACAACACCCCCCTCATGAGCAAAGCCCCCGGCACTCAAGCCGGAGGCTTTGCTTTTTGCCTAAACCGCCTGCGGCGTCGCCGTCAATTCGCGGGTGATGAGTTCCACCAGCCGATCTGCGACCGCATGGATCTGCGTCTCGTCCTTGCCCTCGACCATCACACGGATCAGGGGCTCGGTACCCGAGGCTCGCACCAGCAACCGACCGGTGCCCTCGAGCTCTCGCTCGGCTTCCCGGATGGCCTGCTGGATGGCCGCCTTCTCCTGCCAGCCCTGGGTCGAGACGACCCGGACGTTCTTGAGGGTCTGCGGGTAGTCCGTCATGCCGGCCGCGAGCTCCGACAGGGGCTTCTTGGCGGCCCGGATGGCCGACAACAGACGCACCGCCGAGTTGAGGCCGTCACCCGTGGTGTTGTCGTCCAGGAAGATGAGGTGACCGCTCTGCTCGCCACCCAGGCGGATGTCGCGCTTGAGCATCTCCTCGAGGACGTAGCGATCGCCCACCTTGGCGCGGACCAACTCGCCGCCCAGGCGCGCCAGGGCCTCCTCGAAGCCCAGGTTGCTCATCACGGTGGCCACCACCGACGGCTTCTTCAGGCGCCCGGTCGCGAGCGCATGCTCCAGGCAGATGAGCATGAGGTGGTCGCCGTCCACCGGCCGACCGTTCTCGTCGACGGCCAAGAGCCGATCGGCGTCGCCGTCAAAGGCGAGCCCCAGCTGGTAGCCCCCGGCGCGCACGGTCTCGCACAGCCCTTCCAGGTGGGTCGAGCCGCAGTCGCGGTTGATGTTGTCGCCGTCCGGAGCGTCGTTGAGCACCTTGACCTCGGCGCCGAGCGCCCGCAGGACGCGCGGCGCGATGGCGTAAGCCGCGCCATGGCCCACGTCGACCGCGAGGCGCATGCCCGAGAGGCCCTCGGGGATGAGCGAGCCGACGTGCAGGACGTAGGCCTCGACCAGATCGGGCCGGTCGACGACCGTGCCGAGATCCGAGCCGGTGGGACGCGGCAAGAGGTCCTCGGGCGCATCCAGAAGGGCCTCGATGGCCTCCTCGACGTCGTCCGGCAGCTTGAAGCCGGCGCCGCTGAAGAACTTGATGCCGTTGTCCGGGCTCGGGTTGTGCGAGGCCGAGATCATGACGCCCGCAGCGCCTCCGCGGTTGGCCGTGAGCCACG
>DATNQJ010000219.1:0-3557 GCA_036704085.1 Stenomitos sp. | reverse complement strand
GGATTCCGGCCTGCGCCGGAATGACGTAGCTCCTGTTCAGGGAACCTCAGCAGACACCCCGTGTTCGCTTACGGACACAGGTATTGCCACTCCCGTCATTCCGGCGCAGGCCGGAATCCACCGAAGCAGCCCCTGCGGCTTGCGTCAGACCTGGCTCCGCGCCTCGGTGATGATCCGCTCCAGCTCCGCGCGCACCTCCTCGTAGGGGGCGTCGGTCGCCAGACGGTAGTCGCAGTGGTCCGGGTGGCACTCCTCCTGCTCGCGCATGGCCAGGCGCCGCTCGATTTCCTCCTCGGAGCTGCCGCGTGTGCGCATGCGCTTCGCGAGCTCTCCGGCCGAGGGGCTCAGCAGGTACACCACCCGCAACAGATCCGGCTGCAGCCGCATGCGCAGGTTCTCGACGCCCACCAGGTCGAGCACGCAGATCACGTCGTGATCCCTCAGCTCGGTGAACTGATCCGACGGCAGCCCGTAGCGGTTGCCGCCGTAGGTGGTCGACTCCAGCAGCTTGCCGGAGGCCAGGAGGAAGTCGAACTGCTCGTGGGTGACGAAGTAGTAGTCGACCCCTTCATGCTCCCCCGGGCGCGGCGCGCGCGTGGTGCAGGTGACCGCACGGTGAAGTTGCGGCACGCGCTGGGGCAACTCCTTGGCGAGCGTCGTCTTGCCGGTCCCCGAGGGGCCGACCAGGATCCAGACCTTACCGTTCATGCGGGGTCCTCTTGGGCTGCGGCGATCGAAGCTGCCAGAACCGAAGCGCCTGGTTCATCAGGCTCGGCTTGCTGGGCGCCTGGGTTCCGAGCGCCCGCCGGTAGCGCTCGCTGAGGGCGGCTTCGTAGAGACCGTAGTAATAGTAGGGATTGACCTCGGGCGAGCCCGAGCCGTAGCGCGATTGGTAGTAGCCGTAGTAGTTGAAGAACCGATAGGGGTCTTGCTCCGCGGGGCGTTGCGTGGCCTTGAGATCCGCGTAGTGCCGCATGTAGTAGTCGGCATAGCTGAAATAGGCCGGGTCGCGGGTCGGGGCCGGGCTAGGGGCGGAAAGTGCCACAGGAGCGGCCAGGGCGCCGAGCACCATGGCCAGGATCAAGGGCGTCCGCATGCCCATGGGCGGCTAGGCTTGCTCCATGGACTTGAGCAGGGCTTCCTGCTCCTCGAACTTGGCAGCCCGGAACCCCGCATAGAAACCGAGCTTGAACACCTCGGCCGCGG
Organism: Stenomitos sp.; assembly: GCA_036704085.1. Lineage (GTDB taxonomy): Bacteria > Cyanobacteriota > Sericytochromatia > S15B-MN24 > UBA4093 > DATNQJ01. Next base: position 2,351 of record DATNQJ010000219.1, on the reverse strand, counting down.
GCAGCCCGTTGGGCAGCTCGGCCTCCTGGAAGGCGTTGAGGGCGGCGCGTTCGAGACTCTGACGATCAGTAAGCATGAGCTTCCCTCGCGATAAGGGGGGGCAACTGCAAGCCAGTGTAGCACATGGCCCCCCATGGGCGGAGCGCCCGGAGACTCAGTCTCCGGGCGCTCCTGGGCGGTTTAGCGCTCCTGGTACGGACCGGCGATCGCCAGATCCGCCACGTCGGGTCGGATGATCTGGCGGGCCGCCGCGTTGACCTGCTGGAGGGTGACCCCCTGGATCAGCTTGGGATACCGGCTCCAGTAGTCGAGCCCCAGCCCGTAGAACTCGATGCTCGAGAGGCTCGAGGCCATGCCCGCGTTGGTCGCGAGGCCCACGGCGTTGCTGCCGATGAAGGCCGTCTTCGCCTTGGCCAGCTCATCCGCCGTCACACCCTTGGTGACGAAGAGCTTCAGCTGCGCCTGGAGGGCGCCCAGTGCCTTGCCGACGTTGGCCGGGTTGACCGTCACCGTCGTGCTCCAGGGGCCCGCCCCGAAGGTGGGGCTCAGGCTGGAGCGCACGTCGTAGGTGAGCCCCATCTCGTCGCGCAGCTTCACGCCGAGGCGCGCCGACAGCGGATGGCCGCCGAGCACGTAGTTGGCGAGCTTCGCCGCGTAGTACTGCGGGTCCTTGCGGTGGATCGGGGTCGGGTTGCCGTAGATGATGGCCACGTTGGTCTTGTCCATCATGGGCACGACGGCCTTGGAAGCCTTGGCCGCTGAGACGTCCGGCACCACCACCGGCTGGACCCCCACCTGGGGCCACTGGGCGAACAGCGTCTCGAGCTTGGTGAAGACCGCCTCGGCCTTCACGTCGCCCACGATCGCGAGGGTCACGGCGTTGGGCCCGTAGTGGGCCGCGTGGAAGGCCTGGAGGTCCTCCGCGGTCAGCGACTCGATGGCCTTGATCTGGTCGGCGGGATCCAGGTCGTAGTAGGGGTGCCCCACCGGGTAGATGGCGTGGTTGAAGGCGCGCTCGGCCTGGGTGTCGGGCTGGTCCTCGTCCTGCTTGATGCCCGCGATCCAGTTGGCCTTGGTCTTGGCGACCTCGCTCTCCGGGAAGGAGGGCTGCATCAGCTCTTCAGCCAGCACGCCGAGGGTGACGTCGAGGTTCTTGGAGAGCGAGTGACCGCTGATGCCCGTGGACTCGGTGCCGCCGCTGAAGCCCACCGACGAGCCCACCGTCTCGAGATCCTGGGCGATCGCGTACTTGTCGCGCTTCAGGGTGCCCTCGTCGAGCAGGGCGGCTGTCAGGGAGGCGAGGCCATCCTTGCCCTTGGGGTCCTGGAGGCTGCCGGTCCGGACGAAGCCGTCGATGGAGACGGTGGGGTTGCTCTTGTTCTCGAGCACGAGCACCGTCATGCCGTTCGAGAGGACCTTGCGCTTGGGCATGGTCAGCTTCTGCTGGGGCACCGGACGCTTCTCGAAGTCGAAGTAGCCGAGGGGCTTGACCGGGGCCGCGCTGCCCACGGCCTTGCCGCTGCCGGCGTTGTGGGGCGCCGACTTGACGGGGCCGTCCGGGGTCGAGACGTACCAGCCGACGGTCTGCTGGTCCTGGTTGAGGTAGGTCTTGGCCACCCGCATGACGTCCTGGGGCGTGACGCGCTTCATCTGGTCGAGGAGCTCGAAGGCCCGCTGCCACCGGCCGGCCATGGCCTCGTACTCGCCGAGGTTCATGGCGAGCCCCGAGGTGCCGTCGGTCGCGTAGATGTAGCCGGCCTCCGCCTGATTCTTGGCCTTCTGGAGCTCGACGCCCGAGACGGGCTCGGTCTTGAGGCGCTCGATCTCGGCCATGGCGGCCTTCTCGGCGGCCTCATGCGTCACGCCGGGCCGGACGGTCAGGCCCACCCAGAACAAGGAGGGATCCCGCTGGATGCCGCAGGAAGCCCAGGCCTCGGTGGCGAGCTCCTTCTCGACCAGGGCCCGCTCCAGGCGCGAGGTCTTGCCGCTGTCGAGCAGGGTCTCCATGACCTTGAGCGCCGCGATGTCCTTGTGGTTGACGTTGGGGATGTGCCAGGCGCTCTGGACCAGGTTGGTCTCGCCGCGGCGCCGGATGGTGAAGCGGCGCTGACCCTCCTGCGGCTCCTCGCTCGTATACATGGGAGGAATGTGCTTGGCGGCCGGGATGGCGCCGAAGTACTTCTCGATGAGCCGGACGGCCTCGGGCGTCTTGAAGTCGCCGACCAAGACCGCCACCGCGTTGTTGGGGTGGTAGTAGGTGTTGTAGAACTGGCGCAGGCGATCCGTCGAGACTCCCTCGACGTCGCTCCGCCAGCCGATGACCGGGTGGTGGTAGGGGTGCGAGCGGTAGG
>DATNQJ010000218.1:0-4989 GCA_036704085.1 Stenomitos sp. | reverse complement strand
GCCCCTCGAGGGCAACGGCGAAGGTGCCGTCCAGGATGATGAACATGGAGTCGACAGGGCGGCCCTGTTGGATGATGGCTTGCCCTGCGGGGACGTGCATGACCTGGCCTCGCGTGACCATCCAGTCGAGGTCCGCGTCGTTCAGTTCCCCGAGGATGAAGAGCACCTTGCGCAAGTGGTATGAGCCCTGTAGACGGAGTTACGGCAATCTTATCACTATAGCAAAAGACGCCTGACCCTCATAGCCCCGGGATCCTGGGGGAGCGGGGGCAGGGTATCCCTTGGGCAGCCCCCATTGGGATGCCTCACAATAAGCAAGCCCCCGGGCATTCGCCCGGGAGCTCCCGAAACCGGATTGGCGGATCGCGTCAGAGCGCCTATTCGATGTAGACCTTTTCTTGCTTGGCCATGCGCTTGGTCTCCTCATAGATCCGTGCGATCTCGGCGGAGGCTGCCTTGATGGCTCCTTGGTCGCCCGATTTCATGGCGGCCTCCATCTGATCGACGGCGGCGCGGAGCTGGCTACGGAGCTCCACGGCACGCGTCTTGATCTCCGGTTCCACGCTCGTCTGGAGCATGCCCAAGGCGTTATCGGCCTTTCCGGCGAGGTCTGCCCCCTTCATCGCATCGGACTGGCCTTCCTTATCCGCGCGCATCGTAATGTCCTTGAGCTGCTGGTCAAAGTCCTTGTGTGGCGTGACCCGGTGCCCCTCTTCGGGTAGATGCAGGTGGGACTTTCCGCGAGGCCCCTGGAGGGGAAGGTGGTTTTCGTCTCCGCCCAGTCTCCTGGGGTGGCTTGGCAGGTCATGCGTTGGCAGGTGGGGCGCCGGGGGCGCTTGGTGAGCGGCGGGCCAGGTTGGCGCGGCCGGCTTGATGCCAGTGTTTGCAATGAGTGACTTGAGGTCCATGCGCATCTCCTACAATGTTTGGACGCTACAAGGTCATCGTTCCCTGGAATCAATAGATTTTTCACATGAGCGAACCTTCGTCTTCAGGTTTAGAGAGTTATCGCTCGGTCCGAACGCGATGAATCCTAGGACGACTACTTTTCGCCGATGGTGACCTCGGTGAATGCCACCGGGTGGTCGGTGGTTCTGGCGATGACGCTATTGCGGGCGCGACGGAACTGACCGAACTGGACATCCTTGGTCCCGAAAATCCAGTCTATGCCGCTGTTCTGGCGGGGGCTGGCGGCTTTGACGGGGGCACCCGACGTGAAGATGTCCTGAGCCTCGCGCACCGAGTTCATGTCACCGACGATGAACACGGGCAGTCCGGACTGTTCGCGGAGTTGTTTGGCCAATGCCGCCTCTTGCCTGGCGGCCGCGTCACGGTAGCCCTCCTGGTGGTGATGCCGGCGCGTGTTGGCGGGGTTGTGGGCGTCGATGAAGTACGCCTCCTGGCCGGTCTGCTTGTTGCGGAGCAAGACATAGGGCGCCTTTGAAGCCCGCCCTTCGTACGAGGGCACGGTGATGGTCGCCGCCTTTACCAGGTCCCATGTATCCTTGCGCCAAGCAAGGGCCGTGTCGTGGTAGCCGCGCAGGCCGCTCTCGCCAGCGAACGTTCCGTACTCGTCGCCGGCCACCTTCCGAAACTCGGCGAGTTGATCCTGTTCCACCTCCTGGAGTCCCACCACGCTGACCTGATTGGCGCGGAGGATGTCCGCGACCGCGTGCATGCGCGTGGGCCCGGGTGCGTAGCCTTTGCCGTTACCGGCAGGACTGCTCAGAACGTTGAAGGAACTGAGCACGAAGCGGGTGGGGTCATGGGGGCTGGGCCCCTTGGGAACGGGCCCAGGCGGCAAGGAGGGCTGGTGCGAGAAGAAGTTGGCCACCGTCTGGCAAAATTGCTGGGTGACGCTCACGCCCTGTTGAGCCATCGTTCCCAGGTAAGCGAGCAGTTGGCCGATACCTGACAAGAGGGCTTGAGACTGCAGCGGAGGGCTGAGTGGTACGACCGGCTGGGGATTCAGCGGCACCCCGAAGCTAGCTTGCACCGGGGTCCAGGCATCGCCGACCATCGTCTGGGAGCCAAAGCCGTTTTCTGTTGGCATCTGAGGGCTGGCCGCGGACGGCGCCTGAGGGGCCAACGGGCCAACGAAAGAGGCAGAAAATGCATTCAGGGCCTGTCGGCTAACCTTTCCGGACATGGGGCTCCCTCCTCCCTGGATTATTTGCGACCAGCAGGCCCATCTTTCTTATCTGCGAGTTAAGTTTGAGAGGAGTTCCGACCTGAGAGCGGTTCGAGCGTAACCCCCGATGAAGTCCAAGTCAGCGTTAACTTTTGAGCCTATGCGAAGGGGCATCTCCTCGATGCGTTTCCCGGTTTGGGGCTCAAGGCGTACTGTATTCGCGAACGCGGCATCAACGGCTCGTCGGTGAACCAGTATGCCCCGTTCTACCTGTGGGCCTCTATCGCGGGAATGAACCGCTTTTTGCTAGGTGGGGGTGGTTTTCAAGGCATTATCGATTCGTTTGGGAGCCCCCCGTCGAACACTGGATGGGGATCACGTGCGTGCCTGGTCCCGCCCATGCGCCCCTTCCCCGTGCGGCCATGCGCGAGACGAAGCCGATACCGTTGGACGCTGATCCACGCAACGTTGTTGCTCGCGAACTCGAAAAGGCCAACGAAGCCCAAGACATCCCGGGCTTGCACACCCTCGCGATCGGCGTGGATCCTCGGCAGTGGGAGGTCGTTCGTTTCACGCTCTGGGAGCACAGTGCCCCGGCGGAGGCCGCTACGAAGTATTGCACGTCTGCAAGCCTCAACTGGCTGACATCATGGGGTTGGAATACGCGATACGTTTGCTCAACTGAAAATGTCGGCAAGCGGCTATTATGGATCTAGGAGGCCGCCATGTTCATCGTTCTGTTACGCTACGTTCAGCCGCTGGAGCACGTCGATGCGTTGCTGGGGGCTCATCGAGAGTTCCTCGCCAGGCATTACGCTTCCGGCCGTTTCTTGCTGTCCGGGCGAAAGCAGCCTCGCACGGGAGGCGTGATCCTGGCCAGTTCAGCCAATCAGCAAGAACTTGAGGCATTGCTGGCACAAGACCCCTTTGCCGAAGCCGGAGTGGCAGCCTACGAGGTGATTCCCTTTCAGCCAACGCAATACCATCCGGACATTGCGAGGCTACTCGAATCGGCGATCGCGGCAGGAACTGACGTTAACCCGTAAAAGCGAGCCACTGATAGCTAAGTTAACAAAACAGCCTCGCGACACATCGCGAAGCTGCTTTGTTGGCTTAGTGCGCCTGTGATGTGGTCCCCTGGTTGCGTCCGGCAGATTTGCTGGCCTGCGGGATTTCGTCGGGTCGATCAGCGGGTAGTCGGGGGCTTGGAAGCTTTTCTCTCAGCTTACGACCACCCGAACAACGAACAGGCGGGGTCTCTCCCTCGCACATTTCGGGCACTTCTAGTTGAGGCTGTCGCGTTGGCATGGAAGTCTGGTGGGAGTTTGCGAGCGGCTTCGGCGGCTAAACGCGATGGCCGCTCACGTGTGGATCAGCTCACGCTCTGCCAAAGCCTCGACCTGCTCAGTGCTCCATCTTTCGACGGAGCGCTTTTGAACGTGCGGCTCCTTGTTGCGCCAGGTCCAGAGGTTATTGATCAGGTAGTTCCAGCCGGTCGCCACTGCGATGCCCGAAAGGTTGGCCAGGCGGTAATGGAGCCCGAACTGGTGGTAAAGCACGTTGAGCAAGCCTACGCACACCCCGATGCCGACCAGGGAGGTGGCCACGAACTTCGCGAATCGGACCCCGAGTGGCCCTGGCTCCGAGTCGACCCAGGTGAAGCGGTTGTTGAGGAGGAAGTTGGAACACATGGCGACCAGGGCCGAAATGAAGCCGGCTTGGGTGACCGGTTGGCTTGCCAAGCGAATCAACCCTTCATAGACGAGCATGTTGACTGCGACGCCCGAGATTCCCACCAGGGCGAACAGCAAGAATCGTCGGTCCCCTGGGCTATCCGCCAGTAGCAATCCGAGGTGCCGGACGTAGTTCCATTGCTCCTGGAGCGACATCTTGGATTCGCCAGCCGCCCGAGCGTGGAATGCGTAGGGGATCTCCGCGACGCGTTGGTAGCGGCCGCGCGCCAGGATCTCGATCAGGATCTTCCAACCGATGGGGCGCAACGTCACGCCCTCGATCACCGCCTTCCTGAACATGAAGAATCCACTGGTCGGATCGGTAGTCGGTCGGACCGACTTCAACAAGCCAATGGCCATATAGCGAGCCGTCAGGGAGATGAGCTTGCGGAAGAAATCCAGCCCACCGTCGTCACCGCCAGGAATGAAGCGGCTGGGAATGACGAGGTCAACGCCCGTCTGCAACGTACGAACCATGCTGGGCAGCATTTCCGGAGGGTGCTGAAGGTCGGCGTCCATCACCGTCAACAGCGAACCTTTTGCCATCTCGAAACCGCGCATGACCGCCGTTCCCAGGCCTCGCTCGTCTTGCCGATGGAGGAAGCGCACGTGGGCGTCCTGATGGGCCAGCTCGGCCAACATGGCCGGGGTGTCATCGGTGCTGTCATCTACGAAAATCAGCTCGTAAGGCTCGCCCACGAGCACCCGCTGGATCCGGTCCGCCAGGACGAAAACATTGCCTCGCTCGTTGTAGGTCGGAATGATGATGCTCAACACCTTGTGCTTGCCCTCGCTCGGCTATGCCACTTCCGTTCGGCAGTTACTGCGCTAAAAGTGGGGTAATGTCCTTGTCCCAGACCAGCACCGTGTAGATGCCGTCCGTATGGATGCGTGCCGGTGGTCCGAAGTTTCGGGTGGCGGACTCTAGGTTGAGGCCGAAGTCCTCGAAGCTATCGAACACCAGGAACCTCGCCGGGGTCTGGGTATACCAGGCCTGATCCGCGAACCACATGTAAGGCTTGACTTTCCCGTCCCGGACCACGACCTGCCGCACCTTCACCTTGCCCTTACTGTGGGCCGTGGTGGTGGCGGCGCTCCAAAATGAACCGTAGCCGTAGTGAAGGC
>DATNQJ010000217.1:0-3134 GCA_036704085.1 Stenomitos sp. | reverse complement strand
AGGTGCGCGAGGGTATCCTCAACTCGCTCAAGATCGCGGGCAACACCCGCACCCAGGAGAGCGTCATCCGGCGCGAGCTCACGCTCAAGAAGGGCGAGCTCATCACCCGCGAGGAGCTCCAGGAGAACCTCAACCGCCTGGGCCGCCTGGGCTTCTTCGACGACGTGAGCCCGGAGCTGGACCCTGCGTCGGGCTCTTTGGGCTACGACATCACGCTCAAGGTCAAGGAGCGCAACACCGGACGCCTGAGCACGTCGGCCGGCTGGAGCGCGACCGAGGGCCCGTTGGCCCAGCTCTCCGTAGCCAACGACAACTTCATGGGGCGCGGTCAGAGCATCGGAGCCTCCTTGATGCTCTCTCGCATCTTCGATCCGCCCAACCGCAACATCACCACGGAGCTGAGCTTCATGGAGCCCTGGCTGGATGACCAGCGCACGAGCCTGGGGGCGTCGATCTACATCCGGCGCTTCTACAACCCCTTCGCTCGCCTGGATGACGGCTCGATTGGCTTCCAGGATCAGCGGAGCGGCGCCTCTGTCACCATGGGGCGCCCGCTCTTCGGCGATCCCATCGCCACGCCCTGGCGGGGCTTCGTCACCCTCAAGGGCGAGCAGGCCTCGCTCGCGCGGGCGGATCAGCTGGGTAACCGCACGGATCTGCCATTCGCGTCGCTGACAGGCAGTGGCCATGACCTCGGCTTCTCGGGGGCCATGACCCTCCAGTACGACACCCGGAACCAGGCCATCAATCCCTCGTCCGGCTGGCTCTTGCGGGTGACGGGCGAGCAATACGTGCCGTTTGCCGATCTCAAGTTCTCCAAGCTCTCGCTCGAGGCCAACACCTACCTCGCGGCCACTCCGTTCCTGACGGTGGCCCTGGGGACCCGATTCGGCGGGATGACGGACTTCTTCGGCGGGGGCATTCCGGTCTATCAGCGCTACTACTCGTACGGCGACTACCTGATCCGCGGCTGGCGTGACGCCGAGTTCGGCGGCAACTCCTTCGCGTTGGCCTCTCTCGAGGGCCGCTTCCCGATCTTCAACGTGATCAGCGGGGTGGTCTTCGGGGATACCGGGGCGTTCTGGGGAGCGGGGAACGCTCCCCTGCAACTCTCGAGCCTGCGCTCGGGCTACGGGGTGGGCATGCGGATCGACACGCCCATGGGCGTCATCCGGGCGGACTACGGCTTGCACCGGTGGGGCGAGGCGGGCCAGTTCTCGATCGGCATCGGGCAGCGGTTCTAGCGATCCCACATGAACACGTAGGGGCCGGCTCCGTTGGGAGCCGGCCCCTGCATCCGGAGGCTACTTCGTGAGCGCTTCGAGGGCGATCTTCTGGGCGCGCGGATCCCAGACCATCTCGAGGTGCAGGGCCGTGGGCACCAGGAAGTTTTCGGCCCCCTCGAGGATCGGGCTCGTCTCCGAGAGCACGATCTCGTCCGTGTTGGTGCGGATCGAGGTGTACTTCACCGGGCTCGGGGTCTCGTCGCCCGCGTTGAGCTCGGTCAGGAAGTCGCTGCCCGGCAGCATCTGGTCGGTCGAGGTGCAGGGCCAGAGCTTGCCGATCACCGTGCCGTGCTGCGGGGTGCCGAACGAGACGTAGTGCGAGACAACCTGGTCGCCACCCAGGTGCTTGATGAAGTAACGCAGCACCAGGCCGCCCATGCTGTGGCCGATGGCCTCGACGTGCTTGGCGCCCGTCTGGGCCTGGATCCGTTGGGTCCGGTAGGCCGCAGCCGCCGCATAGTCGCGGATGTCGCCGAAACTCGGCCAGTGCGGCACCGTGATCTGGTTGACGTAGCCGCGGTCCTTGAGCTTCTTGGCGAGCGGGATCCAGATGGCCGTCGGCAGGAACCAGCCGGGGACCATCACGACGGGCGGGCGATCGCTCTGCACCACGCGCTCCGCGTAGACGTTCGTCGCACCCCGCTCGAGGGCCGCGACGAAGCCGTCGAACGTCAGGTCCGCGGACTCGCCCGGGCCGGTCACCAGGTAGTCGGCAGCAGCCCGCTCGCTGGCCTCGAGCGTGTGGTCGCCGTTCTTGTCCAGCTTGGTGAAGAGCTGAGTCAGCGCCTTGGCGGACGACTCCAGCAGGACCTTGAGCTGCGAGCCCGTGGGCGCGGATTCCTGCCAGGTGATCCGGCCGTCATGGTTCGCATCGAGCGCGTCGAAGCTCGCCGAGCGCATGAAGGGCACCTCGGCATGGGTGAGCACGCCGTCGTGGTTGTCGTCGTAAGCCGAGAAAGAGTCCTTGGCGTCGCGCAGCACGAGCGCCTTGAGGGGATTCAGCGTCGCCGAGGCCTCGAGCGAACCGCCGTCCACGGCGCCCGTGCCGAGCGTCGGCACCCCGCACCCTACCAATGCCAACAGGCTGAGTCCCGCCCCCAGAGCCGTTCCGATCCGCAGCGCTCGCGTCACGTTAAGAGCCTCCTTAAGATTGGCATAAGGAAATCTTAACGTACTATAGCAAAGGCTCGTTGACGAATCAACCGGGAGTTTGGGGCCATGTAAGGGGGCCCGGATCCAAATGATCCGGGCCCCCTTTCGTGTCGTTCGGGTTTCGAGTGAACGCTAGCCCTTGGTGCGGGCAAGAATGGCGCGTTCGATACCACCCAGGTCCTTGTGGACGCTGATGTCGGTCCAGCGTCCGGACTCTTCGAGCAGGCGGACGACTTCGGTCGCCTGATGGATGCCCACCTCGACGGCGAGCAGGCCGCCCGGCTGCAGGAGGTCGGGGGCCTCCTGGGCGAAGCGGCGGTACCAGACGTAGGGATCGCTGCCGGGCGTCAGGGCCATGTGCGGCTCCCAGTCGCGGACCTCGGGATCGAGGCCCGCGATGTCCTCCTCGGGGATGTAGGGCGGGTTGGAGACCAGGATCGTGAGCTTGCCGGCATGGGCCTTGAGCGGCTCGAGGCCGTTCCCCAGGACGAGCTCCACGCGATCGCCCAGCTCGTGCTTGGCGATGTTGCGCCGGGCCACCTCGGCGGCCTCGGGCGATAGCTCGACGGCGATGACGTGTGCGTACTCGAGGTAGCTCGCCAGGGAGACGGCGATCGCCCCGCTGCCCGTACCCACGTCCGCGATGAGGACACCGTCCCGCTGGCCGATCGTTTCCTCGGCATCCAGGATGGCCTC
>DATNQJ010000216.1:0-10807 GCA_036704085.1 Stenomitos sp. | reverse complement strand
GGGAGCCGCCGGACGAGCGGAGGGACGACCACCGCGAGAACCGGAAGGACGACGCTTCTTGTACTTCTGAGCGTACTCGAGGTTACGCTTCGCTTTTTCCTGCTTGGTGTTATTCTTTCCCACTAGATTTCTTACCTCCGGAAGCAGTCACGGCAGTAGACCGGCTTCGCTCCGTTCGGCTTGAAGGGAACCTGGGTCTGGACGCCGCACTGATCGCACGTGACATCGTACATCTGGCGATCGCCAGCGGCGGAACGGGGGCGAGCGCCGCCGAAGCCGCCGGTGCTCTGACCGCGAGCCTGCTTGGCAGCAGCGCGGCAGGGCTTGCAACGGCGGGGCGGGGACGAGAAGCCCTTCTCCGCGTAGAACTCCTGCTCAGAGGCAGTGAAAGGGAACTGGGTACCGCAGTCAACGCACGTGATGACCTGATCAGTGAAAGACATCGTTCTTCCTTTTCGAGGGAGGATGGACAAATCCCTCCGTTAGAGATGGCGGGCATTCACCGGACGGCGCCGCGTGAATACCCGTATCAACCTTCAAACTATTCTGTCCACTACTAGTTTACCATAGTCCGCGGCAAACTCGTATAGGGGGCACGCAGATCATTCGCGACATGCCCCGACGGGGTCGCCATGGGACTTGCCGGCCTAACAGCCCTTTCGGGAGGTCGACTTCTTCGTGCCGCCCCCCCCGCCGCCACTGCTCTTGCTCTTCTTGTGGTGCTTCTTCTTGGCCTTGGGGCTGGTGCCACCCCCACCGCCGGGGGACACCTGTCCCGGTTTCTGCTGGATGGTGGTCTTGGGTTGTTGGGTGCCGCCGCCTCCGCCCGGAGAAACCTGACTCTGATTCTGCTGGGAGCTGGTGGCGCTCGGCGAGGGTGACGGCTGGGTGCGCGTGGGCTGATTGACGCCGCCGCCGCCTCCGCCGCCGCGAGCCATGCAGCCGACCAGGGAGAGCGCCAGTGCCAGGGCGATCCCGACGGGTGCTTTCATCCCTCCACCTCCTCTATCCTGCCGACATGGGGCCCCGCCGATCGGGGCCCGCCACGTCTTGTCGGGGGAGCTTAGTGGGAAATCCGGGGGATGAAAATCGATGCTTCTACGATGCATCGCTCCGTCGGCGTCTCTCTATCCGCCCGCCGCGTGGCCCCTGTTCAACATGGCCAAACCCGGCCCGCGAGTCTCGCCTCCACAGCCCGGCGACCGGCCTGCCGTCCCGGGACCAAGCGCTTTTGGCCAAAGCTCCCTTAAGGAGCCCTGGAGCGAGGGCTAGAGTAGAGCCCGCATGGGGGACGAGGGGGCGCTATGACCGAACGGGAGGAGCTGCTCCGCTTCTTCAAGAAAGTGCTCATCGCGGGGGGCGTCCTCCTCGCGGCGGGGCTGGTCGTCATGATGCGGGAGGTGCTGGTCTACCTCCTGATCGCCCTCATGATCGCCGCGGCGCTGACGCCCCTGCTCGAAGCCGGGGAGGCTCGGCGCATCCCGAGGGCCGTGACGCTCGGTGTCGTCCTGCTGATCGCCCTGGCCTTGCTCGGTCTGGCCGGTATCTTCCTGCTGCCCGTCCTGGTGCAGCAGGGACAGCACCTCGCCCGGACGCTGCCCGGCATGGTGATGGCCCTGCCCCACCGTTTACCGCCCCTGCCCGGTCTCGAACGAGGGGGGGCTCCTCTGGGCAACCTGGGAGAAGCCCTACAGCTCGGTCTGACCCAGGGCCTCCAGGCCCTGCTCATGGCGGTCACCTCCCTGGGGCATCTGGCGCTCGTCCTGACCTTCCTGGTCTTCATCGCCTTGGACGCCCCGACCATCAACCGGACGATCCTCCGCCTCCTGCCCGCGGACCTGGCCCGGACCATGGCGGGCGAGTTCGCGGAGATGGGGCGCCGCATGGCGCGCTACGTGCTCGGCCAGCTCATCATCAGCGGCATCCTGGCCTCAGCGTGCTTGGTGGTCCTGCTCCTGCTGCATGTGCCCTTCGCGCTGTTGCTGTCGGCCACGCTCGGCCTGTTCGCGATGCTGCCGGTCATCGGGCCCTTCCTCGGCATGTTGCCGAGCGTCTTCATCGCGTGGTTCGTCTCCCCCCTCACGGCCCTCTGGGTCGGCGTGGCCCTCTACGCCTTGATCCACGTCGTGGCGAGCTTCGTGGCCCCCTTCGTCTATCGCCGCCAGGCCCATCTGCATCCGCTGGTGATGCTCCTGGCTTTGGCCCTCGGGGCCAGGCTCGCGGGGATCGCAGGGGCGGTGGTGGCCGTTCCGGTCGCCGCCGCGTTGCAGGTGCTCGTCACCGATCTGTACCTGGCCCCCAAGGAGGCCCGGGAGCGGGCGAGTCCCTGAGGCATGCGAGAAGCCGTGGGCACCTCGGTGCTCACGGCTTCGCAGGGCGCTCCGGAAGGTTAGCGGTTCATCGTGCCGGATGACGTGCTGGAGGGCTTGGCGTGGGACTTCGTCGTCTTCTTGTGTTTCATGGTGCTTTTCTTGGCTGCCGTGCCGCCACCGCCGCCCTTGACCGCCTTGGTGGTGGATTTCTTGTGTTTCTTGACCGTGGTCTTGTGGGTGCCGGACGACATGGTGCCGGTCGCCGTGCTGCTACCTTGGGCGATGAGCAGTCCGCTCTTCTCGCTCGCCAGGGCCGAGGGGGCGGCCACGAGCGCTCCGATCATGGCCAGGGGTACCAAGAGTGCCATCAAGCGTCCAGTCATGCGACTCCTCCTTGACTCGGACGTCGAGCGACAAGTCGACGTCTCTTGAGACGATAGGCCATGGGCCGCCCCGCGACTTCGTGCAATCTGTGCTCGAATTCGGCCTCGACCCCTCCACTGTGCCAAAGCCGCTCGGATGAGGCTCCGGAGCCGTCCGCCCCAAGTCGAGCGCGCCAAATCCCCGCCCGGAGGCGATTCGGGGGGCAGAATGTGGCACAATGGCCCTATGGCTACCTCCTTGATGTCCCCTTCCGAGCCGAATGCGCCGCAGGTCCCGTGGCGCCGCAACCTCGCCGTTTGCTGGCTGGGCTCCTTCCTCACGGCGGCGGGCATGAGCCTCGTCATGCCCTTTCTGCCCCTCTACATCGCGCAGCTCGGGGTGCATGCCGTCGGAGCGATCGAGATCTGGTCCGGCGTGAGCTTCGGGGCCACCTTCCTGCTCGCCGCCTTCATGGCCCCCGTCTATGGCCGTCTGGCGGACCGCTACGGCCGCAAGCTGATGCTCTTGCGGGCCAGCCTCGGCATGGCCGTGGTCTTCGCCCTGACCGGGGCGGTCCAGAACGTCTGGCAGCTCGCGCTGTTGCGCTTCTTGATGGGAGCGGTCAGCGGCTACGTCTCCACGGCGACCATCCTGGTGGCGACCCAGGCCCCACGCGAGCGCTCTGGCTGGGCGCTCGGCCTCTTGTCGACGGGGTACGTCTCGGGAGCGCTGTTGGGCCCCTTGTTCGGCGGCTTTCTCGCCGAGACCATCGGCCTGAGGCACATCTTCTGGCTGACGGGTGCCCTCTTGTTCCTTACGTTCCTGTTGACCTGGCTCTTCGTGCAGGAGACCTGGCAGCCCCACCGGGCCGAGCCCCCCTCGCGCCGGGATGTCTGGCGCATGGCCAAGAATCCGGCCGCTATCTGGGCGCTCTTCGTCAGCGCGTGCCTCTTGCAGGTGACCAGCTTCGCCATCGAGCCCATCGTCACGGTCTACGTCCAGGCGCTCAGTCACAGCACGGCTCATGTGCCGCTCATCGCAGGGCTCGTGGTGGGGGCGACGGGCGTTGCGACCCTGGGGGCCGCTCCCTTGCTGGGCCGTCTCACGGACCGGGTGGGGGCGCGGTCGGTGTTGGTCGGAGCGCTCATCGCCACGGCCCTGGTCACCGTGCCACAGGCCTTCGTGCACACTCCGTGGCAGCTGCTCGGCTGGCGCTTCATGATGGGCGTGACGAGCGCGGCCCTCGCTCCGGCCATGGGGGCGCGGCTGCGTGAGCTGGTGCCCGAAGAGGTCTCGGGCCGGTTCTTCGGCTACCAGCAGTCGGCCCAGTACGTCGGCAACATCTCGGGCCCCCTCATGGGAGGCGTGCTGGCCGCGCATGCCGGGATACCGGCCGTCTTCCTCACGACCGGAGGCCTGCTCCTCGTCAACGCCCTCGGGGTGGTGGCCTTCGAGGCCCGCTCCCGCCGCCTGAACGCCGCGACGTAGGCTTCGGTCGCGGGCTTACAAGCCGAACAGCCCCACCAGGATCTGGGCGAGCAGGATCTTGGCAATCATGGCCGTCGGGAAGATCGACGTATAGGCCGTGTTGGGGGCCTCGGAGTGCGATCGCTCGCCGACGAAGACCAAGAGGGCCGGCTGGGTCTGGCCGCCGGCCAACAGGCCGGTGGCCGTCACCCAGTCGCTCTTGAGCAGCCCCATGGCGCCGATGAGGAGCACGAGGCTCGAGACGAAGGTGATGGTCGCGCCGACGGCCACGAGCAGCGGCCCCTGCGAGGCGAGGGCCGGCCCGAAGAACTGGCCCGCATGCAGGCCCACGGCGGCGAAGAAGAGCACCAGGCCGAGCTGCCGGAAGGCGAGGTTGACCGCGAGCGGCAGGCTCCAGATGATGGGCCCGGTGCGCCCGCGCCACCCGAGGAACAGGGCCGCCAGGAGCGGGCCGCCCGCCAGGCCGAGCTTCAGCGTGAGGCCGCCCGGCAGCACGATGGGGATCGCCCCGAGGCCGAGGCCGACGAGGATGCCGAGCGACAGCGAGATGAAGTCCGTCTCGCTCAGCCCCCGGAAGGAATCCCCCAGGTACTTCGAGAGGGCGTCGAGCTTGTCGCTGGGCGCGACGACCCGGAGGCGATCGCCCCGCTCGAGCAGCGTCTGGGAGCCGGGCACGAAGTCGACGTCGCCGCGGCGCAGCCGGGTGACGACGGCTCCCCACTGCGCTTCCAGGTCGAGCTCCTCGAGGCGCTTGCCGATGAGCTCGGGGTTGGAGAGGATCATGCGCCGGAAGTCCACCTCGTCGCGGCGCGCCTCGGGGCCGGGGCCCGCCACCTCCGGGCCGATGATCCGCTCGGCCTGGGAGAGGTCCGCCATGGTGCCGACCAGGCGCAGGATGTCGCCCGCCTCAAGGACCATGTCGTGCCGGGCGACCATGACGTGCTCGCCCCGCTGGAGGCGGCTGACGCAGAGCGGCATGGTCCTGAGCGGGCTGTCGTCCAGGAGGTGCCCGATGAGGGCCGGCGAGGTCACGCGGTAGTTGCGCGCGGTGGGCGGCTCGCTGAAGCCACCCGCGGCCTCTTCCGCCTGCTTGGTCGCCTCGGGGATGTCGACCCGGCAGAGCCGCGCGGCCGCCTCGGCCACCAGGATCGGGATCACCACCGCCAGGGGCGAGGAGACCGAGTAGCCGATGGTGGGCAGGGCGACATGGGGCGTGCCCCGGAGCATCTCGGTCGCCGCCGCCAGCGCCGGGACGTTGAAGGTTCCCCCGCAGTAGAGGCCGACGGCGAGCGCCGGATCGATGTGCAGGAGCTTGCTTGCGAGCCAGGCGATGGCGCCCGCGACCAGCACCGACAGGAGGCCCAGGGCGGTGATGCCCAGGCCCCGGCGGCGCAGGATGCGGAAGAAGGCGGGACCGGTCTGCAGCCCGATGGCGTAGACGAAGAGCAACAGGCCGAACTGGCTGACGAACTCCGGCAGGCCGAAGGCCTTGCCGCCCCAGGCGCCGAGGCCCAGCCCGACGAAGAGGATCGAGGCGACGCCGAGCGAGAAGCCCTTGATGCGCACCTTGCTGACGAGGTAGCCGCCGCCCACGGTGAGAAAGAGCAGGGCGAGCTGGTTCTGAGCGAGCAGGTCTCGGATGGTCGTGAGCATGGGCCTCAATCCTTTGGTCGATCGTTACTTCCGCTTGCGATCATAGAGAAATTCGTCGCCGAGGACCACCGCAGCTTCCGCGGAGTTGTGAGTGGGATGGGCAGAACGTCGGAAGGGCGCCGGCTTCCCGGCGCCCTTCGGAGCGTGACGTGAGGCGATCGCTACATCGCCGCCTGGAAGATCCCGATGACCTGCTGGAGGCTGGCCAGACGCGGGTTGGTCGCCATGCAGGCGTCCTTCTGGGCGTTCTCGGCCATGACCTGGTGGTCCTTTTCCTGGACGTTCAGCTCGCGCAGACCGCTCGGGATGCCGACGTCCTGGGAGAGCCGGCGGATGGCCGCGATGGCCTTGCCCGCGGCATCCACCGTCGAGAGCCCCGCGAGGTTCTCGCCGAGGGCCACCGCGATGTCCGCGAAGCGCTCGGGACAGGCGATGAGGTTGAACTCGCAGACATGGGGCAGCAGGATCGCGTTGCAGACGCCGTGCGGCAGGTTGTAGAACCCGCCGAGCTGGTGGGCGCAGGCGTGGACGTAGCCGAGGCTCGCGTTGTTGAAGGCCATGCCGGCCAGGTACTCGGCGTAGGCCATCCGGTCGCGGGCTTCCAGGTTCTGGCCGTTGGCCACCGCCGGGCGCAGGTACTTGGCGATCAGGCGGATGGCCTGGAGGGCGCAGGCATCGGTGATCGGGGTGGCCGCGGTGGAGACGTAGGCTTCGACCGCGTGGGTGAGGGCGTCCATGCCGGTCGCCGCCGTGAGGGCGGGGGGCTTGCCGAGCATCAGGACCGGGTCGTTGATGGCGATGTTCGGGGTGCAGCGCCAGTCGACGATGGCCATCTTCACGTGGGTGTCGGTGTTGGTGATGATGCAGAAGCGCGTCATCTCGCTGGCGGTGCCGGCGGTGGTGTTGATGGCGAGGAAGGGAGGCATCGGCTTGGTGGACTTGTTGAGGCCCTCGAAGTCGCGGATGTTGCCGCCGTTGCCGATCACCAGCCCGACGCCCTTGGCGCAGTCATGGGCGCTGCCGCCGCCCAGAGAGACGATGCCGTCGCAACCGTTGTCCCGGTAGGCCTTCACGCCGTCCGCGACGTTCCGATCGGTCGGGTTGGGCTCGGCGCCGTCGAAGATGGCGGCCTGGAGGCCCGAGGCCTCGAGCTGGGCCTTGATCTTGTCGGCCACGCCCATCTTGGACAGCCCGGCATCGGTGACGATGAGCAACTTGGTGGCGCCCAGCGCCTTGGCCTGTTCACCCGTCTCCTTGGACGAGCCGACGCCCATCAGGGACACGGTGGGGATGAAGAACCCGAACGTTTGATCTGCCAGTGCCATGTGCTGACTCCTCTTTGAGTAGGTGCAACCGAAGGGACCTGGCCGTCATGAAGCCAGGGCTCGGGGCATGGGACATGCTTGTGCGAAGCACCTCTCGCGAGGCAGGCGAGATGAGGGCCGCTTCGGCGCCGGACAGGGCAACGGCGGGCGTTGCGGTGCGGGGCTCGCAAGCAGGTCCATCATGGCTGCGGGGTACTACCGAGCCGTCCGTAATTCCTACCGGACCGGAGTCCGGTTTTGGTGAGAAGTCCCTAATGGGGCGGGATCTACCGGTGTGGGCCGGGAAAACGGCCAGCCGCCCCTGGGCGGGGCGACGGCGCACGCTGGACACGCCCCGCGAGGGACGCGGCATGCGGCCCATGACAGCCGCGAGCGGGCTCCCTATACTCGGGGTGTTCCGGGCCCGGCAGTCCGGGCGTGGGATGCCCGCGCGAGGAGGTGCGATGCGAGCCGTAGTCGTCCAGCCCTTGCAGGCAGGCAGCGTGCGCCTGGCGGAGGTGCCTCCTCCGGTGCTGCAACGCGGACAGGCCCTCGTGCGGGTCCTCGAGGTTGGCATCGACGGCACGGATCGAGACATCAGCATGGGCGAGTACGGCGAGGCCCCGCCCGGCCGCCCCACGCTCGTCATGGCCCACGAGAGCGTGGGGATCGTGGAGCGGGTCGCCGAGGACGTCTCGGCGGTGGCCCCGGGAGACCTGGTCGTCGCCACGGTGCGCCGCCCGTGCGCGGAGCGATGCCCCAACTGCGCGGCCGGCGAGTTCGACCATTGCGTGACGGGCCACTACCTGGAACGGGGCATCAAGGGCCTGGACGGCTATGCCTCCGAGTGCTACGCGGAGGATCCGGCCTACCTGATCGGGGTCCCTTCGTCCCTGCGTTCGGTGGCCGTCCTGCTCGAGCCCTTGAGCGTCGCCGAGAAGGCCCTGCGCGAGGCCTTTGCGATCCAGGCGCGCATGGTCTGGCAGCCGGGGCTCTCGGTCGTGGCGGGGGCCGGCAGCCTCGGATTGCTCGTCGCCATGGCCCTGCGCCTCCGGGGGGTGGAGGTCGTCATGATCGACCTGCTGCCGGAGGACCATCCCAAGGCGCGCCGTGCCGTCGAGCTGGGCGCGC
This sequence comes from Stenomitos sp., assembly GCA_036704085.1. GTDB lineage: Bacteria > Cyanobacteriota > Sericytochromatia > S15B-MN24 > UBA4093 > DATNQJ01. The sequence goes on along the minus strand of DATNQJ010000216.1, from coordinate 2,556 downwards.
GCTACGTCGATGGCCGGACGACCGGGCTATCGACCTTCCGCCAGCGCTTCGGCCCGATCGACCTCGTGGTCGAGGCGACCGGAGACAGCCGAACGGTCTTCGAAGGGCTTCCCATCCTCGGGAACAACGGCATCCTGGTGGCCCTGGGGCTCAGTACCACCGCCCGGGCGCTGACCATCCCGGCCGATGCGATCAACCTCGAGCGCGTCCTCGAGAACCTGACGGTCGTCGGCTGCGTCAACTCCCACCGGCGGGACTTCGAGCAGGGGCTCGTGGACATGGGGCGCGCGCAGGAGCGATTTCCCGGCTGGCTGGAGCGCCTCATCAGCCGTCGGGTGAGGCTGGACGAGGTGGCCCATGCCCTGGAGCGTCGGCCCGACGAGATCAAGGTGGTGCTGACGATCTCCGTGGGAGCGCCCTAGGAGCCGGGCGTCAGCAGCACCACGCGCACGGCGTCCAGACTGACGCGGGCCTCGGCCAGGTGTCGCAGGGTGTCGTCCACCTTGGCGGCGTGGCTCGCAAGCTCGGAGGCGGGCACGGTGCCCAGGCGGTGCAGCTCCTCCAGCCGCCGCTGCTCCCCGCCGAGCACGCTGCGGGCCTCGGCCACGGCGGCCTCCACGCGGGACTTCAGCTGCGCGTTGGCCGTCTCGGCGCCGACGTCGAGCAGCCCCGGCAGCCGGTCCTGCATGGCGCCTGCCATGCGCGTCCAGAGCTGCGGGCTCATGGGCTGGAGCCTGGCGCCCTGCTCCTGGACCGAGGGGCGGATCCGCCCCTGGAGGTCGACGGTCAGGGACAGGGAGGTGGGCGGCAGAAAGCGCTCGAGCCCCAGTCGGCTGGGGCCCACGGCCTCCAGGAGGAAGAGCAGCTCGACCCAGACGCCCTGCTCGGGGGCCGAGGGCCAGACGGCGATGCTGGCCCGGCCTTCCGATTGGTCCAGCAGGAGGGCCAGGGCCCCTTCCACCAGCGGATGGTCTGGGCTCAGGAACTGGAGATCCTCGCGCGCGAGCGCCAGCGGCCGATCGAAGGTCGCGAGGTAGCCGTCGGAACGCAGGCCGGGGAAGGGCTCCACCTTCATGGCGTCCCCCGGTCGGATCCGCATGAGCCGCGGGTCGGCCAGGTCCTCTTCCTCGACCCCGAAGTGCTCCAGGAGGCCGCTGAGGGTGTCGCGCAAGAGCGGGTAGTCGAACGACGACACTTCCCGGACCAGGGACTGGCCCAGCTCCTGGTCGAACGAGTTCAGGTCGATGAGGAAATCCACCCCGGCCTGCACCTCCGCCTGGAAGCGGGAGAGGGCCTCCGCCGTCTCAGTTTCGAACGCTGCCAGCCGCGCGCCGTCGGGCTGGCCCGGCGTATGCGCCTGCAGCACCTCGAGCAGCCGGGAGGCCTGCGCCTCCAGCATGTGCTCGCCGCCGGTGAGCGGGGACTCGAAGACCCGCAGGCTGCGGTGCCAGTGGAAGAGCGCTTCTTCCGGGGTGTGCTCGACCACGGCCACGTGCACGTGGATCGTGCCCGTCTGGCCGATGCGGTCCAGCCGGCCGATTCGCTGTTCGAGCGCGTCCGGATGGAGGGGCAGGTCGAACAGGATGAGGTGGTGGCAGAACTGGAAGTTGCGCCCTTCGCCGCCGATCTCGCTGGAGAGGAGCACCTGCGCGCCGTCCGGGTCGCTGAAGTAGGCGGCCTGCCGGTCTCGCTCGACCAGGCCGAGCTCCTCGTGGAAGACGGCGATCTTGATCCCGGTCGCGCGCCGGAACCGCTGCTCCAGCCACTTGACGGTCTCGACCGACGAGGCCATCAGAACGACCTTCTGGTCGCCCAGGGAGCGAACCGTCTCCAGCGCCCAGTCCCAGCGCGGATCCGCCTGGCGGGAAGGCTCCTTGCCCTTTGCCTCCGCGCGGCCCAGCATGCGCTGCAGCCCCACGATCTCGGGCCAGGCCTCGGCCTGCTTCCAGGCCTCGGGCAGCGGCAGGGTCGTCAGATGCAGGGCGCGCCCGGGGAACCCGCCCAGCTTCTCACGGCGGTTGCGGATCAGGACCCGCCCCGTTCCATGCCGATCGATCAGCTGCTGGAGGAGCTCCGCGCGCGTTCCCTCCCAGGAGGCCTCCGGGAACAGACGACGCAGCTCGTCCTGGACCTGCTCGCCCCGGTCGATCCGGCGGGCCAGGTCGGCCACCTCACGGAGGTGGGCCTGCTCGGCCTCGAAGCGGGCGAGGTCGCCGAAGCGTTCGGGGTCCACCAGGCGCAGGAGGCCGAACTCCGTCTCCAGGCCCTGCCGCAAGGGAGTCGCTGTCAGCAACAGCAGGCCCTGGGTGCGCTTGGCCAGCGCCTCCACGGCCTGGTAGCCGGGGCTGGCATGCTCGGGCGACCATTCCAGGTGGTGGGCCTCGTCCACGATGACCAGGTCCCATGGCTGTTCGAGCGCTTGCTCGAGGCGGTCCGGCTCGAGCAGCCAGTCCACCGGCGCGATCAGGCGCGACGCCTCGGCAAAGGGGTTTTCCGCCCGAGCCCCGCCCCGACCGGGAATCAGCTCGTAATGGGCCACCGAGAAGAGTTCGTTGA
>DATNQJ010000215.1:0-4661 GCA_036704085.1 Stenomitos sp. | reverse complement strand
GCCGCGACCGCACCCGCTGGCAGAACGCCGTCAGGTCGGCCCAGACCTCTTTCGCGGTCTGACGCTCGCAGCGCAGTCGTTGCTCCTGGTCCCGTTGGGCCGTGAGCACCAGCCTCCGCCCCCGGACCTGTTCACGGCGCTGCTTGAGTTCGTCGAGGTCGATCGCTTCGGCCTGGTAGGCGTCGAGGAGCCGCTGCTCCTCGCGGTCGAGCCGACGCAACAGGGCCTCGCACTTCTGGCCCGCCGCGTCCGCGTCGGCATCGCGCGCGTCGGCCTGCCTGGCCCGCTCCTCGAACTGCGCGGCCAGCGTCGCCGGGTCGTCGAGCAGCCGTTTGACATGGCCCCAGACGGCCGCGTCGAGCTCCTCGACCCGGGTCCGGGGCTGCGGGCAAGGGCACGCCCGGTCCCGTGCCAGGGTGTCCTTGCCGTGGCATATGTAGTAACGGTGCTGGCGCCGCCCGCCGGCCCCGCTGCTGGTGACGCCGCACATGGCGAAGCCGCACGTCCGGCAGGTGAGCAGGCAGCGGAGCAGGTAGTCGTTGCGGGTGTTGTTGCGGAAGGACAGGGCCGAGTTCCGGGCGAGTTGTTCGCTCGCATCTTGATAAGTAACCGTATCGATGATGGCCGGCACCGGGATGAGGATCCACTCCTCGCGCGGGCGCGGTTTGCGGCAGGTCGGCAGGCCCGCCCGGGGGCCGGCGGACCGGGGCTTGCGCGGGGCCACGTGCACGTACCGGTTGGCGTAGGCCGTGCCGACGTAGAGCGGGTCGGAGGGGATCCGGTGCACGACGGCGTTGGACCGGAGCCGCTTGCCGTTGCGGGGCCGCCAGGGCCCGGCGGCCAGCCGCTTGATGATCTGGCGGACGGTCATCCGCTCGTCGACCAGCCAGCGGTAGAGCATCCGCACCACCGCGGCCTCGCCCTCGTCGATCTCCAGGTGCCCCGGGACGCCGTCCCGCTTGGGCACGTAGCCGAGGTTGCGCACTTCGTGTCCGATTTTGCCCCAAACCGACAGCCTCACCCTGGTTTTCTCCACGTTTTTCGTTGTGGAAAGAGCTTGAGATCGATGTAGTGAAAACCTATTGACTGCATAGTATCTTGATTTCACGCGCACTCCTGGCCATCGTCGAGGACCAGGAGGCAGCCATGTTCCTGCGGCGCCACACCCGGACCAAGAACGGCAAGACCCACACCTACTACGCCCTCTCGCGAGCGTCCGTACCGAGGCCGGCCCACGTCAGCACGTCGTGGCCCATCTCGGCGAACTCAACCACGACCAGGAATGTCGCTGGCAACGCACCGTCGTCTTCCACAACCGCCAGGGAGACCACCAGCAACTCCGCCTGTTCCCCGGCGATGAGCACGTCTGCACCCCGGATGATCCTGACGTCGTGCGGATCCGCTTGGGCAAAGTCGGCTGGACCAATCCACGTGCGTTCGGCAACGTCTGGTTGGGGCTCTGGCTCTGGAAGTTCCTCCACCTCGACGAGATCGTCGACCGGCATGTGCCCCAGGGGAAGGAAACGGTCCGGCCCGCCGACATCGTGGCCATCGAGGTCATCAATCGTCTGTGTGCTCCGTGCAGCGAATTCGCGCTGGCCGCGCACTGGTATCAGTCCACCGGCCTGGAAGACCTGCTCGGCGTCCCCGACAACGCCGTGACCAAGGATCGCTTGTACCGGACGTTGGATTGCTTGATCAAAGCGCAAGGGGCCATCGAAGATGATCTGAAGGGCCAGTTCGGGGAACGGTTCCGGCTCGACTACGACCTGCTGCTCTACGACCTGACCAGTACCTACTTCGAGGGACTGGCCGAGGAGAACGACCTGGCCCGCCGCGGTTATTCCCGCGACCACCGCGGCGATTGCAAGCAGATCGTGCTGGCGTTGATCGTGACCCGTGACGGTTTCCCCCTGGCCCACCTGACCCTCGCGGGCAACACGCAAGACCTCCAGACCGTCGAGACCATCGTCACGACGATCGAGACCCGGTTCGGGAAGTCGCACCGGGTCTGGGTCATGGACCGCGGCATGATCAGCGTGGAGACGCTCGCGTTTCTGAGCCGAGGCGGCCGGCGGTATCTCCTCGCCACGCGGCGCGGTGAGTTGGCCTCGTTCGCGAAGCACTTGCACACCGGCGGGTGGCAGCATCTCAAAGACAACCCCGACGTCGAGGTGAAGTTGCTCAAGCGAAACCGCGTGCACTATCTCCTGGCGCGGAGTCGGCCACGCCGTCAGAAGGAGCGTGCCATCCGCCGCCGCCAGCGCCGCGGGCTGGCACGTGCCTTGGGGAGGCTCCAGAAGCGGATCGAGAACGGTCGTCTCAAGAGCCGCGACAAGATCCTCGAGAGCGTTGGTCGACTCAAGGGCCGTGTCCCCAAGGCCCGCTCGTTCGTGACGATCACCGTGACGAAGACCGAGCCGGCGCGGTTGCACTGGACCTGGGAGCGGGAGAAGTTCCGGGCGGCCTTGGCCGGCGACGGCGTCTCCCTGTTGCGGAGCAATCAAGGGGGTTGGTCCGCCGAGGAGTTCTGGGAGACCTACATCCAGTTGACCGTGGTGGAGCGTGCCTTCCGTGTGCTCAAGAGCGAGTGGCTGCTGCGTCCGGTCTGGCATCACTACAGCGGCCGGACTCAGGCGCACGTGATGATCTGTGTGCTGGCGTATGCCCTTTGGAAGACACTCGACCATCTGGCCAAGCAGGCCGGCCTGAAGACGGAGATCCGCAAGCCCGATCCCTCCCGGCCCATGGCTTCGCCGAAATCCCGTGCGATGACGCCCGAGGTGATCCTCCGCGAGCTGGCCCAACTGGCCATCGGCGACATCGAACTGGAGCCGACCGACGGACAGAGACTGACCCTTCGCCGAGTGGCTCGTCCGAAGGGAGAGCAGAAACGGATTCTGGAGGCCCTGAAACTCGAGGTCCCCGAGCGCCTGAGCCCCGACCGGATTTTGTAGTGAAGACCGGGCATCCCAGGAGGGGCAATTTCCGGGGAAATCGGAGTATCGCAATCGCCAACTGCGCAACCTAGGTTAGTGCATATTACACTGGCAAACAAGATCCTCACAGATTAAGAAGTCTCGCCAGAATAACTTATCCAATTTTCGCCCTCGATCGGTAGAATGGTCTGCATGTGGAACGTCACAGTCCAGATCATCAAAACGAAGTACACCAGCCTGGAGCCCGTGCTCGATGAGCGGGCACGCCGCCTCTGGGCTGCCACCGAAGCCCGAGCCATCGGCTGGGGTGGAATCACTCACGTTGCCGAGGCCACCGGACTGTCTCGGATCACCATCAAAACCGGTTTGAGCGAACTCGACCTCCCGGTCACTCCCGCTGATCGGAAGGTGGCCCGTCAGCGGTTACGCCGACCGGGTGGTGGACGAAAGCCCCTGGTCGATCATGATCCCAACCTCCTGCGTGACTTGGAGACCTTGGTCGATCCCGTGACCCGTGGCGATCCGATGTCGCCGCTGCGCTGGACGTGCAAGAGCGCGGCCAAGTTGGCGACCGAACTCCAGGCCCGAGGGCATGCCGTCAGCGAGCGCTCGGTCAACCGTCTCCTCCACGACTTGGACTACAGCCTCCAATCCAATCGCAAGACGATCGAGGGCAAAGGTCACCCGGATCGAGATGCCCAATTCCAGTACATCAACCGGCGGGTCCAGGCGTTCCAGAGGCAGGGGCAGCCCGTGGTGTCGGTCGATGCCAAGAAGAAGGAACTGGTGGGCCAGTTCCGCAACGGCGGCCGGGAATGGCAACCCCAGGGGCAGCCCGAGGAGGTGGAGGTCTACGACTTCGCCAAGCGGGACCTGGGGAAGGCGATCCCCTATGGCATCTACGACCAGACGACCGACACCGGCTGGGTCAGCGTGGGAGTCGATCACGACACCGCCAAGTTCGCCGTGGAGACGTTGCGGCGCTGGTGGCGGAACATGGGCCGCCGGGTCTATCCACGGGCGAAGCGGCTGTTGATCACGGCCGATGGGGGCGGCTCCAACGGCAGGCGCTGCCGGCTGTGGAAGGTGCAATTGCAGGAGTTCGCCGATGAGACCGGCCTGCGGATCTCGGTGTGCCACTTCCCTCCCGGCACGAGCAAGTGGAACAAGATCGAGCATCGGATGTTCTGCTACATCACTGAGAACTGGCGGGGTCGCCCCCTTGTGAGTCGGGAGGTGGTGGTGAATCTGATCGGGCATACGACGACGCAGACCGGATTGGCGATCCGATCGGAGTTGGACGAGGGCAATTACCCAACGGGTCGAAAGGTCAGTGACGAGCAGATGGAGGGATTGTCCATCAAGCGGGACAAGTTCCACGGCGAGTGGAATTACTCGATCCTCCCGAGACAGTAAATTGGATAGGTTATTCTGGCGAGACTCCTTAGTACTACTTTGGCGACATAATCGGAAAATCAATCTCTGAATGTGAGCGGCCTTGGCGGCGAGCGGCGGCCAGGGTCGGCAGCGCGACGCGACTGCGGCAGACCGGGCAGGCGACCGTCAGCGCCAGCGCCGCCCGCACCCGCCGCCGCGCCTCCGGCAGGCTCCGCCGAGGGGGGGAAAGCCCCCGACACCTCATGGGCGGCGGAGGCGGGTCCCAGCACCGCGTAGCACCAGATCAGGCTCACCAGCGCCAGGTGGCGGTGCAGCCCCGGCCAC
>DATNQJ010000214.1:0-3198 GCA_036704085.1 Stenomitos sp. | reverse complement strand
CGGGCGGTCCATGCCGAGGCGATCGCGCAGTCCCGCGATCAGCGTCTCCTCGCCCTGGATGTCGAGCGTCACGGGTGCGCGCCCCCCGACCGCCCGCGCGAAGCGATCGAGCACGAGGCCCAGGGTGCCGTTGAGGGGCCGCGTGACCATGGCAACCGTCCCCTTGCCGACCTGAGGGGCCAGTCGCTGAGCCAGCTGCGAGAGGGCATCGTTCCAGCTGATCGGCTTGAAGGACGCCTTGCCGCGGTCCCCGTCCCGGACCATGGGCCCGCGGACGCGATCGGGATTGTAGAGCAACTGAAGCCCGGACTGCCCCATGGCGCAGAGCTTGCCACGGTTGACGGGGTGCGCGGGGTTGCCCTCCAGCTTCACGGCACGTCCCTCGATCACCCGGGCCATGAGGCCGCAGCCCGCCTCGCACTGGCCGCACACGGTGGCGTACCAGTCGGCGACGCCGGGCAGCATTTCCTCGGGCTGCTCGACGTAGGGGACGTAGTAGGAGCGGGGCCGGGGCATGACGCAGCCGGCCAGGAGCGTCGAGGACGCCGCGAGCCCGCCTAGCTTGAGAAAGTCCCTGCGCTTCATGGTGTCTCCTAGTGGTGGCAGGTAAAGCAGTCCGTGGGGGCCTTGAGCTGGTTGTGGCATTGCAGGCACTCGCCCATGGTGAGGGCGCGGGCCTTGACCACGCGATCCATGCGGGCGACGTCCCCGTGGCAGGAGGCGCACTGGACCCCGCGTCGGATGTGCCGCATGTGGTTGAAGCGCACGAAGTCGGGCAGGTTGGTGACGCGGATCCAGCGGAGGGGCTCCTTGCGCTGGTAGGCCGCCATGACCTTCTGGACGTCCGGGTTGGTGGGCATCACGACCCGGTGGCACTCGTAGCACGTCTCGACGGGGGGGATCGTCGCGTGGGCGGTCGTGGCCACGCCCTGGTGGCAGTAGATGCACGAGATGTGCCGCTTGCCCGCGTGGTTGGCGTGGCTGAAGGCGATGGGCTGCACCGGGGCGGGGTGCCGGGTCGCATGGGCGTAGAGCCCCCCGGCGACGACGATCGCCAGGAGAAGGAGGCCCATCAGGATCCAACGGCTACGCTTCATTCGCTCCTGCGTTCTAGGTCCACAAAAGTTAATGAAGATGATTGCAGTTGAAGGCTCGCCTGTCAAACGATCGAGGGGCGTTCGGGCGAGGCCCAACAGGACAGCGCCCCTTCCACCAAGTGGAAGGGGCGCTGTCGAGTCGTCGGGGGAGTCGGAGGCCTAGCTCCAGCGGGCGAGCTGGGCGGCGAGGCTGGTGAGCTGCTGCTCGACCTCGACCACCCGGTTGCGGAGCTTGTCCACCACCTGGGCCGGGGCCTTCGAGACGAAGGCCTCGTTGCCGAGCTGGTTCTGCAGGCGCTCCTGTTCGCCCTGGAGCTGCTTCTGCTCCTTGTTGAGGCGCTCGATCTCCTTCTGGATATCGAGTAGGCCGGCGAGCGGCAGCAGGATCGTGTTCTCGCCCGCCACGCCCGAGGCTGCCTGCGGGATGTCCTCGGCGACCGTCGAGATGTCGACCTTCTCCGAGCGGGTGAGGAAGGCGATCGCCCCCTGCATCGCGCTCAGGATCGGCGCCTGACCTTCGCTCGCGTGGATGAAGAGGCGCTCGGCCTTCTTGCCGGGCGGAACGCCGAGCTCGGCGCGGATGTTTCGCACCGTGCGGATGACCTCCATGACGAGCCCCATCTCGGTCTCGGCCTTGGGGTCGCGCAGCTCGGCCTGCACCGTGGGCCATTCGGTCTTGAGCAGGGTGTCGACCGGAGCCACGAGCTCCTGAGCGACCAGCTGCGCGTAGATCTCCTCGGTGATGAACGGCATGAAGGGGTGCAAGAGGCGCAACACCGTCGAGAGCACCTCGCGCAGGACGGCCTTGACCGTCTCGTCACCCGCGTGCATGCGGGGCTTGGCGAGCTCCACGTACCAGTCGCAGAACTCGTTCCACGTGAACTCGTAAAGGGCCGTGGTGGCGTCACTCATGCGGAAGGCGTCGATGGCCTCGGTGACGGTCTCGATGGTCTGCTGCAGGCGGCTGAGGATCCACTTGTCGGCCAGCTCGAGCTGACGCAGCTCGCTCTTGTCGCCCTGGGGCAGGTTCATCAGCACGAAGCGGCTGGCGTTCCAGAGCTTGTTGGCGAAGTTGCGACCGCTCTCGAGCTTGTCCTCGGTGTAGCGAACGTCCTGCGAGCTGGTGCCCGCCCCCGCGAACCAGAAGCGGCACGCGTCGGTGCCGTACTTGGCCATGATGTCGAGCGGATCGACGCCCGTGCCCTTGGACTTGCTCATCCGCTGGCCCTTGGCGTCCAGGATGGTCGCGTGGATCACCACGTCCTTGAAGGGAATCTCGTGGACGAACTCCATGCTCATGAACACCATGCGCGCCACCCACAGGTAGAGGATGTCCCGCGCGGTCGAGAGCACGTTGGTGGGGTAATAGTAGGCGAACTCGGGCGTCTGGTCAGGCCAGCCGAGGGTCGCGAACGGCCACATGGCGCTCGAGAACCAGGTGTCGAGCACGTCGGGATCCTGCTCCACCGGCGCCGCGCAGACCGGGCACTCGGAGAGATCGGTCATCGAGGCCTGGACGTGGCCGTTGGAGCAGGTCCACACCGGGATGCGATGGCCCCACCAGAGCTGACGCGAGACGCACCAGTCCTTGATGTTGCGCAGCCAGTCCAGGTAGACGCCGGACCAGCGATCGGGCGTGAAGTGGATGTGGCCTTCCTCTACCTCGCGAATGGCCGGAGCCGCGAGCTCCTTCATGGCGACGAACCACTGATCGGAGAGGCGCGGCTCGATGACCGTGCCGCAGCGATCGCAGTGGCTGACGTTGTTGCGATACGCCTCTTCCTTGAGGAGGACGCCCTCCTCCTTGAGGCGCTTGGTGGCCGCCGCGCGGGCCTCGAAGCGGTCCATGCCTTCCCAGTCGGGGCCTGCGGCGGCGCTCATCTTGCCGTCGGGGGTCATGATGTCGATCTTGGGCAGGCCATGCGCCTCGCCGATCTCGTAGTCGGCGGGGTCATGGGCCGGGGTGATCTTGAGGGCGCCCGTGCCAAACTCGCGCTCCACGTGCGTGTCGGCGATGATGGGCACCAGCCGATCCGTCATGGGGACGCGCACCTTCTTGCCGATCAGGGCCTGGAAGCGCTCGTCCTCGGGGTGCACGGCC
>DATNQJ010000213.1:0-4863 GCA_036704085.1 Stenomitos sp. | reverse complement strand
GGGGGGATGGGGGGGTAGAACGAGTCTCCAGCCTAGTGCTGATACCCTTCTTCGTAAGGCAACTGCGGATTCCCCAACACCATCCGGTTGAGGCTCTTGGCGAAGCCCAGGCGCGTGTCCGGGAACTCTTCGCCCGTGCGGTGGAGCTGGAAGAGGTGCGCGTCCACCGTGTCCGCATGATGCACGATGAAGGCCTCGGCCGTGCGCGGCTCCACGGGCGAGCCGTAATCGAGACGGCCCTGGTGGCTCAGGATGACGTGCAGGAGGTTCGTGGCCGTCGCCGTCGGGATGTCGCCCTGCTCGGCGATCGCCTTGCGGACCAGCGCATAGCCGAGGGCCACGTGGCCGAGCAGGTTGCCCACCTCCGTGAAGCCGATCTCCTCGCTGTCGAAGGTGTACTCCTCGACCTTGCCCACGTCATGCAGCAAGGCGCCTGCGATGACCACGTCCCGGTCGATGCCGTCCTCCTCGAGACAGAGGCCGAGCGCCCGCCGCACCACCGTGAGGTTGTGCTCGAGCAGCCCCGAGAGGAAGGGGTGGTGATGGGTCTTGGCGGCCGGCGCCCGCTGATAGGCCGGCGCCGTGACGGCATCCTCGATCAGGAGCCGGGTGAGCATCCGGGCGACGCCGGGATGGTTGACCATCGAGATGTAGCCCTTGAGCTCCTCGACCATCTCCACGAGCGGACGCTTGGAGATGGGCAGGAAAGTCTCGGCTGCGAACTGGTCGCGGGGCAGGATCTCGTAGCGGGTCACGACGAACTGGGGCGTGTCCTTGTGGAGCTTGACCTCGCCGCTGAGGCGCACGAAGTCGCCGTTGCGGAAGTCGACCCGGCCGCTCCAGATGATGCAGCCGATGGATCCCTGCGCATTGGTCGCCCGGAAGATGTGGAAGCCCCCGTCGCCCTCTTTCTTCTTGAACTCGCGCAACTGCGAGATCCGGGCAACGTAGTCGGTCAGTCGATCACCGATTTTGGGCAGCGTGGGGCTCGACACGGATCATTGGTCTCCAAGCTCTGCGAACGCATCGATCGTACCACCCCTCTACCGAGGCGACAATCGGAACCGACTCCCGCGAGGTCAGGATGGTACCGAGTAGCCGAGGGCCCCGTAGACGGCTCCGACCAGGTACAGCGAGCCCGCGACCACGATGTCCCGCCCGGCGGCCAGCGCGCGAGCCGTCGCCAGCGCTTCTTCCCAGTGCGGCACCACACGGACGTCCGCATGGTCCACCGCGCGATCGAGCGCGCTCGGATCGAGCCCGCGGGCATGGGGCGGCGTCGTGAGCACGAGCGTCTGGGCCAGCGGCCCGAGCCGCTCGATCATCGCGTGGGGCTCCTTGTCGGCGAGCACGCCCATCAAGAGGACACGCCCCTTGGGAGCCTCTCGATCCGCCAGCGCCCGGGCGAGCGCCTCGACCCCGTCCATGTTGTGGGCGCCATCCAGCCAGTAGGTCTGGTCATCCGGCGCGACCCAGCGGTCCATGCGGCCGGGCCAGCGCGCATCGGCCAGCCCTGCCTTCACGGCCTCGGCCTCGATCGTCCAGCCCTGATCGCGCAGCCCCTCGACCAGCCCGAGGGCCAGAGAGGCATTCTGGGCCTGATACGCCCCCAGGAGTCCGAGCTCGTAGTGCTCATGCCCCACCCGCACCCGATCGCCGTGCGGTCCGGGCGCGAGCCACGCGGCGCCCTGCGCGAGCCGGATCGGACTCCCGAGGGAGTCCGCGAGGGTGCGAATCTCCCGGAGGGCATGCCCCTCGGCTCCCGTCACGAGCGGCACGCCGGGCTTCAGGATGCCGGCTTTCTCCCGGGCGATCGCCTCGAGCGTATCCCCCAAGAGCGCCGTGTGGTCCTTCGCGATCCGCGTGATGGCCGTCAAGAGCGGGCGGTCGACGACATTGGTGGCATCCAAGCGCCCGCCCAGGCCGACCTCCAGGATCAGCAGATCGAGGGGCTGACGGGCAAACCAGCTGAAGGCCACGGCCGTCAGGAGCTCGAACTCCGTGGTGGGGCCAAGCGCCGGGTCGAGGGTCTCGGCGAGGGCCGAGATCCGCTGTAGCTCGGACGCAAGCTCCGCCTCGGGGATGACCTCCCCGTTCACGCGGAACCGCTCCCGGTAGGAGACGAGGTGCGGGCTCGTGTAGCGCCCGACGCGGTAGCCCGCCGCCTGGAGGATCGAGGCCAAGAAGGCGCACACCGAGCCCTTGCCGTTGGTGCCGGCCACGTGCACCACCGGGAGGCGATCCTGGGGCCGGCCGAGCAGGTCGAGCAGGGCGGTGGTGCGCTCGAGGCCCGGGCGGATCCCGTGGCGCAGCGCCGTGTCGAGGAGGGTCGAGTCGAGGGTCATCGGGCGTATCCAGTCGGGATCAAGTCTTGGCTGAAGGCGGCCACGACCTCGAGGATCGCCTCGCCGTACTGGCGGGCCTTCTCTTCACCAATCCCCTTCACGGCCTTGAGGGCCTCGGGGGTGCGGGGGCGCACGGTGGCAAGCTCCAGGAGGACCTTGTCGTGCACGATGCAGTATGCCGGAAGCCCCCGGTCGCGCGCAAGGCGCGTCCGCAGCTCGCGCAGGGCCAGGTGCAGCTCCGTGTCCGCCGCCGCGGGCTTCGGAACGGCCGGAGCGGGCTCGGCCTTGGTCCGGACCACCACCTTCTTGGGCGCTTCGGTGGGCGGCGGCAGGGCCGGCCCTTCGAGGCAGCGATCGCATGCCCCGCAGCGGCCCGGCGCCGTCTCGCCGAAGTACTCGAGGATGTAGGCCCGCCGGCAGCCCTCGGCATAGCCGTAGTTCACCATCTGGTCGAGCTTGTTGAGCTCGCGGGCCTGCTTGCCGATCAGGTGGGAGACGTCCAGCCCCAGCTCCGAGAAGTGGCTCGCGCGCTTCAGGATTCGGATGGCCCGGCCCTTCTGGGGCGGGGTGTAGTGGATGAGGCCTCGCTCGTGAAGGCTGTGCAAGGCGCTGAGGACCGAGTCGCGGCTCTCGCCCACGTACGAGACGAAGGCCGTGAGATCCAGCGAGCTGCCCTCGTCCAGGCGATCGTCCAGGACGGCCTTGAGGCACTGGTAGACCGTGCGCTGCATCTTGGCGCGCGAATCCAGGGGCACCAGGGCGTTGGCGTGCCGGACATAGGCGTGGTTCGCGCCGCGCGGCGCGCGCTCGATGACGCCGTTGCGCTCCAGAAGGTTCAGACAGGTGCCGATGGCCATGTCGTTGACCTTGCCGGGCAAGAGGCGGCCGATGGCCTCGTGGGTCATCACGAACTCGTCGGGACCCTGCTGGACCAGCACCCCGTAGACGTCCGCCAGGGTCGAGACCGAGGGGCAGCTTCCTTCGATGAAGAACTCCTGCAGGTAACGGTCCGCGGGCGAGAAGATGAGCACGCAGTAGGCGGCCTTCTGGTCGCGTCCCGCGCGGCCCGCCTCCTGGTAGTAGGCCTCGATGGTGCCCGGCTGGTCGTAGTGGACGACAAAGCGCACGTTGGGCTTGTCGACGCCCATGCCGAAGGCGTTGGTGGCGACCACCACCCGCGCCTTGCCGTCCATCCACGCGTCCTGGGCCACCTCGCGCTCCATGTCGCCGAGGCCCGCATGGTAGGCGATCGACGAGATGCCCGCCGCCTGCAGGTGCTCGGTGATGGTCTCCACATTCTTGCGTGTGGCGGCGTACACGATGCCCGAGCCCTGGACCTTGTGGACGATCTCGAGGGTCTTGGAGAGCTTGGCCTGCTCGCCCGAGGCCGGACGTACGACGTAGCGCAAATTCGGCCGGTCGAAGCCCGTGGCGAAGACGGCCGGGTCCTTGAGGCCGAGCTGGACGGTGATGTCCGCGCGGACGTCGGGGGTGGCGGTGGCCGTGGCGGCGAGCACCGGCGGACGACCCAGCCGCTCGATGGCCTGCTTGAGGCGCAGGTAGTCGGGTCGGAAGTCGTGGCCCCACTGGCTCACGCAGTGGGCCTCGTCGACGGCGAACCGGGCAATTGTCACGCCCTGGAGGGCCTTCAGGAAGGTCTGGTTGCGGAAGCGCTCGGGAGCCACGTAGACGAGCTTGTACTCGCCCCGGGACAGGGCCTCCAGGCGTCGGGTCGCCTCGTCAGGCTCCAGGCTGCTGTTGATGTAGGTGGCGGCAATGCCCTTCTCGATCAGGCCGTCGACCTGGTCTTTCATCAGAGCGATGAGGGGCGAGACGACGAGCGTCACGCCGTCGAGCATGACGGCGGGCAGCTGATAACAGAGGCTCTTGCCCTGGCCGGTCGGCATGAGGGCGATGGTGTCTCGGCCCTCGAGCACCGCCTCGATGACGGGCTGTTGCCCGTTGCGGAAGGCGCTGTGGCCGAAGTGCCGCAGGAGGGCGGCTTCGGCGGGGCTAGGCATGCGGGGGGAAGGAGAGGGGGCAGCAGTCGAACATAATACCAGTCTACATGTTGACCGGCCGACCGGGCAACCCCTGGACGGCCCGCTGCCTCAATCTTCCTACTCTTCCTCTTCTTCTTCCTCTTCGCCCTCGAACCCGCGCAGGTCGTTCCAGTAGTCCTCCAGGCGCTCGACCTCGTAGGTGTCGAGGACCTCGGCCAGGACCAGGCCCTGGGTGAAGCCCCGGAACCAATCCGTGGTTTCGAAGCTGTTCTGCTCTAGGAATTCGCGAATGGTGGCGATGTCCAGTTCCATGACGATGCTCCAAGTGGTGGGTGGGATGGCGCGATCCTAACCTAACACAGGCCCATGAAATATGCGACCCGTCACCATTTGACGCGGCATGCGCGGTTACCGGTCGGGCTTGACGCGGGCCGCAAGCCGACGTTGGAGTTTGCCGTAGTCGATCTTGGCGTTGTGCCGGGGATCGAGCGGGAGGCGGCGAGTGAAGAGGATGG
>DATNQJ010000212.1:0-5838 GCA_036704085.1 Stenomitos sp. | reverse complement strand
CCGCCCCTCAAGAAGCCCCGGCTCGAGCCGGGGCTTCTTGAGGGGCGGATGAAGGGAATCGAACCCTCGAATGCCGGAACCACAATCCGGTGCCTTAACCACTTGGCTACACCCGCCATGGTGTGTGGATAGAAGCTGGCGCGCCCGGCTGGAATCGAACCAGCGACCAGCCGCTTAGAAGGCGGCTGCTCTATCCACTGAGCTACGAGCGCCCGCGCCGTGGTGAGCGGCGACTGAGTGTTAATTCTAGCGTAGTCCTCGCAGGGAGTAAAGTCCCCCCGCTCAAACTCGTAAAAATCAGGTTATGACCGGGATACCCGCTCGCCGCCTGCACACCAGCGGTCAGGCGGGGCTTTGACACCCCATTGCCTCTGGGTTAAAGTTGAAGCCTACTAAGGCGACCTTATTTGTCCGATTACTGTCGAGGAACTGCTGCCCATGATCACCACCGAGGAACTGACGTCTTACATCCATCAGCGCATGCCCGATGCCGAGGTCATGGTGATGGATCGGACGGGCACCCGGGACCACTTCGCGGTCCGGGTCGTCTCCGACGCGTTCCAGGGGAAGAACCTCCTGGATCGCCAGCGCCTGGTCTACCAGGCCCTGAACGAGCCGATGCGGGACGGCCGCATCCACGCGTTGGAGATCAAGACAGCCACCAAGGACGAGGCCTAAGAAAGAGGGAGAGGGAATGAACGAGTTCAGACTGGCGGATACCACTCCGACCGCACCGGCCGGCAACGCCGAGGACCTCCAGCAGGAGGTCGATCAGGAAATCGCCGCCCACAAGATTCTCATCTACGGCAAGGGGACCAAGCAGCAGCCCCGCTGCGGCTTCACCCTGGAGACCATGCAGTTCTTCGATCGCTACGGTTACGACTACGAAGTGATCGACGTGCTGCCCAACCCGGCCAAGCGTGAGTACCTGTCGCAGCGGACCAACTGGCCGACCCTGCCCAAGGTGTTCATCGGCGGCGAGTTCTACGGGGACACCGACATCCTCGATCCGATGGCCGCGAAGGGCGAACTCGAGCCCCTGCTCAAGCAGACCTTCGGCCGCTAGGCGGCACGTCTCTAGGCTCCGCGGGGGATTCCCGCGGAGCTTTTTTGTGGACAAACGGCGGCGCCTGGGGTATTCCCCACCATGCCCTCACGTCCTACAAGGAGTGCCCTGCGTCGTGGCCGTTCCGTTCAAGGAGTTCCTCTGGAGGCTCCGCTTCCGAGGCTGGGATCTCGCCAACCGCTGGCTATATGTCCAGCGGCGCCAAGCCTTCCGGCCGAAAGGCAGCCTGGTGATTCCTTCGGAGTCTCTGGAGGGCCTGTATCCCGAGGGCACATTGGCCGAGCAGGAGGCCGAACGCCTGCGGCAGGCCTACGGCCTGGACTGGCCGGACGAGCGGATCAACATGCAGGAGAACCTGCATGTGGTGGGTCTGCTCGAGCGGGCGCTCGCGGAGCATTCGGCCGAACTGCCGGCCGAGCTGTCGGTGCTCGACGTGGGGGCCAAGGACTGGCACTACTTGCCCGGCTTGCAGCGCTTCCTGGGGCGGGTCGGAGCCACCGAGGTGCGCTCGCTCCAGCTCACGGGCATCGAGCTCGATCCCTATTACCGGTACGATGATGGCTACACCCGCTACGACTACGCCCAGGCCTACATGCGCGAGTGCCCCGCGTGCCGCTACCTGGTGGGCGATGTCCGCACGCATGAAGGGACGTACGATCTGGCCCTCGTCCTGTTTCCCTTCTGGCGCGAGCGCGAGGTGCTCGATTGGGGGCTGCCCGGCGGGTACTTCGACATCGACGGGCTGCTCCGTCACGTGCGGGGGCTGGTCAAGCCGGGGAGCCTGCTCGTGGTGAGCGCATTTCGGAGCGAGGGCCCTTGGGCCGAGCCGACGTTCCGGCGCCTGGGATGGACGGCGCTGGATCAGGGTGAGTGGCGATCGCCCTTCGTCAAGGCCTCTCCCATCCTCTGGTGGGTCTTCCGGGCGTAGGCCGGGGAACGACCCCTTGCCGGGACGTCCGTCTTCAGGTACAACCCGAGCGGGACTCGTGCTTCCCTCGTCACGTTCTGAAAGGAAGGGTCATGGCGCTCGACAACGGCATCGAACTCACGTGGCTCGGGCATTCGACCTTCAAGGTCCGGACGCCCGAAGGCAAGATCCTGATCCTCGATCCCTGGGTGATGAACAACCCGGCCTGCCCCGAGGCCCTGCGCCGGGTGGATCGGCTGGATGCCATGCTCATCTCTCACGGCCACTACGACCACATCGGGGATGCGGTCGAGCTGGGCCGCGCTCATCAGCCCGAGACGCTCGCCATCTTCGAGACGGCTCACTGGCTGGAGCAGAAGGGCCTGACCAACACGCGGCCCATGAACAAGGGCGGCACGCAGGAGATCGCGGGGGTGCGGGTGACCATGGTCCATGCGGATCACTCGTGCGGCATCTTGGACGGCGACCAGATCGTGTACGGTGGCGAGGCCTGCGGTCTCGTGCTCGAGTTCTCCAACGGCTTCAAGATCTATCACGCGGGCGACACCAACATCTTCGGGGACATGCGCCTCATCGGGCAGTTGTACAGCCCGGACCTCGCGCTCCTGCCGGTGGGGGGCCTGTACACCATGTCTCCCAGGGAGGCGGCGCTTGCCATCGAGTTCCTGGGGGTCAAGCAGGTGGTGCCCATGCATCACGGCACCTTCCCCGGCCTGCCGGGGCAGCCGGCGGAGTTGCGGGCCAAGCTCGCGCACGTGGCGGGCTACACGCAGCACGACCTCAAGCCGGGTGAGACGCTGAAGTAACGGGAAAGGCCGCCGGAATCCCGGCGGCCACTTTTAAAGCCGACTCATCACCTGGCGATAGCGGTCCGCGCCCGGGTCGTCATGGCCGGTCAGGCCCTGCTTGGCGATGTGCGCGGTGACATGCTCGATGCGATCGCCCGTCTGGGGGTGATCCGAGACCCATGCCATCCACTCGGGCGAGTCCGGATGGACCTGCTTGAGGGTCTCGAAGAAGTGCACCAGCCCCTTGGGATCATAGCCCGCCTGATACGCGAGCTCCGCCCCGCGCAGGTCCGCCTCCTCCTCGTTGCTGCGGCTGTAACCGTTCATGGCAATGCCAATGGCGAGCTGGCTTGCGACCTGGACCCCTGCCGATTGGTCGCCGAGGGCCGCGA
This sequence comes from Stenomitos sp., assembly GCA_036704085.1. Classification (GTDB taxonomy): domain Bacteria; phylum Cyanobacteriota; class Sericytochromatia; order S15B-MN24; family UBA4093; genus DATNQJ01. The sequence goes on along the minus strand of DATNQJ010000212.1, from coordinate 2,664 downwards.
TGGCGATGCCCTGGGCGAGCAGGGTCTTCTGCAACTGCTTGACGCTGTGCCGCTTCTCGACGTGAGCGATCTCATGGCCGAGCACGCCCGCGAGCTCCGATTCGCTCTTGAGGTTGCGAAGGGCCGCCGTCGTGATGAAGACGTGCCCACCCGGCAACGCAAAGGCGTTGACCTGATCCGACTGGACCACGTAGAACCGCCAGTCGAGGTCGGTGCGATCGGACTGGTTGACGAGCTTCGCCCCCACCGAGGCCACGTAGCGCACGATCTCGGGGTTGCGAGTGTAGAGCGGGCTCTTGGCGAGCACCTCGTCGACCGCGTTGTCACCGATGGACTGCTCGATCTTGGCGGGCATCTTGATCAGGCTCAGGCCCGCGAGCAAGCCCCCGATGATGAGCTTCTCGTTCTTGTTCAGCCGCTGCCCCTCGGCCATGGTCGTGGGCACGGGCGGCGGCGAGGCCGGCTTGGGATGCGGCTCGTAATGCTCGACGCCGATGACGTGCGCCGTCTTGGTCGGCTTGGCGGGCGGTTCCGGCTGCTTCGGGGCAGGCTCGGGCTTGGCCTGCTCCATGGGCGTCACGGGAGCCGTCGGGGGAGCGACGGCGTCGGGCGTCGTCTCAACGCTCGCCTGGGTCACGGAGTCTTGGGTTTTCGGCTGAGAGGCGACCTCCGGCTCGGTCTTGGGAGACTCGGCGCCGGTCTGCTTGGCCGAGGCCTGGGCGGCCCGCACCTGGGCCGTGAGGCTTTCGGTCGACGGACTTGAGCTGGCCGTCCCCGTGCCGGTCCTCAGGCGAACCTGATCGCCCGGGTAGATCCAGTGGCCGTTCTCGGCGCGCTTGCGGCCATGGGCATCCCTGCCGGCGGTGAAGAGGTCGGGGTTGAGCTCCTTGAGCTCTTTGAGCGAGACGTGATAGCGGGCGGCGATACTGCCCAGGGTATCGCCCTGTCGGACCACCACCATTTCCGGCGTCCCGCGGAAGGCGTCGGACGCTGCCGAGCGCTCGGCGGTCGGCGTGGCCGAGACGTTCCGGGTCGGGATGGGGAGCGCCGGAACCGTCGTCGTGGATCCGGTCAAGTCGGGCCCGCGTAGCATGCGACCTCCTGGCAAGCGAGTGTTACATGCAACGTACCCACGTTTCGGCGTCTCTTCACGAGCCGGCACGCCCTCCGACGAGGGGGCTGTGAGGATCCTCACATGCCATTCAGGCGGACGATTCGAGTCCGATTTAAGAGCTTGGTGGAGTAAGGCGGCCCTTGGCAAGGGATCTTGCGGGCGTGTCGGTCTTGGCGGCCCCGCATGGGGGCCTTTCGAGAGAACCCCCCTTTGAGCGAGTGAGGTATCCATGGCGAATCAACAACAGATGATCCGGCTCATGCAGAACTTCGTCCGTCGCTACGTCTCGTCTGGAGCGGCCGTTACGGAGGTCTTCTACCGACAGCTCTCGGCTACCTGGGTAGGCTACGTGCGTTTGGACGCGGGCCTGGAAGCAAAGCTCATCGCTGTGCGACAGGGCGATGAGTGGGACATCAAGATCCGCGACATGATGCTGCTCCCGCTCTTGCCGCCCGTCCGGAACGGTATGAACAAGCCTCCTGAGCCCATGAAGCTGAAATCGATCCGCCTGAAGCTCGACCGCAGCTATGCGGACGGCCTCATCAGCTATGAGGAATACTGCCGACGCCTGCGCCTGATCGGGCAACGGTGAGCCACGCGCCGGGCCGGGAGAAAAGAGAAGGGGGAGTTCGACCAGGGGTCGCCAGGAATCTCATCTTGTGAGAGGCAAGAGAGATCGACCCGGCGTTACCCCTGGGAACTCACCCCCACGGGTGCCCTTTCGGGCGTCCAGAGAACGCGATCCCCAGCTTTTCAGCTGGGGCTTCGTTTTGGGCTGGGATGTCGGCTGCGTCATCGTAGGATATCGCGATGCCGCTATGTTGTCAAGGTTTTCAAGTGGTCAATGGTAATCGTTGGTTTTGTGTGGTTGTTGCTAACGTGACGCTCGGCGTCGGGGAGCCACGCCAGTCGCCCTCACACCTGCCGTGGGGCCTTGCCTGGCCGCTCGGATCACCGGAACGGCTTGAACTGGAGTTCGAGATCGATCCAGAAGTCGCAGGGGATTTCTTGGTGCGCGTGCTCGAGCATGTCGTTCGAGCGCACCGGAGGCGTGCCGTCCGAGGAGACGGTGATGTGCGGGTGGTCGTTCTGGCACCACGCGACGAGCTCGGGGGGCAGGTCCACCTCGACGGCCTGGATCTGCTCATCCCAGGCGACCCCTCGCACGTGCGCCCTGGTCTGGCGCCCGAGCAGTCGGCGCAGCTCGGGCGTGAGGTCGGTCTTGGCCTGGAGGGTGACGTGATCGGCGAAGACCCGTCGGTAGCACGGGTCGATCCGGGACAGGAGCTGTTGACGATCGACCAGTTTCGCCCAGAAGATTCCGCGCATGGCCTCCCCCCCTTCGCGTGCGCCGTCCTCCGTCGAGCGTAGCGGGTCCGCGGGAGTTCGCAAGGCCTGCCGTCATGGCCGGAACGTGCAAGCGGGCGTAATCAAGCGCACATCTCGGATGCGAGGTTGCCGACAGTCCGGCGGCCGCACGTATGGCATCCTAGGAGCATCAAGAGCACCTCACCTCTCTGAGACCCAGAAGCCCGCCGGTCGCACACCCG
>DATNQJ010000211.1:0-15882 GCA_036704085.1 Stenomitos sp. | reverse complement strand
TTCCTGGACGAACTCGGTGTGCTGGGCGCTGAGCGTCCCCCCGATGCCGTCCTCCATGAACTCGAGGTAGCCGCGGATGCTGGTCAGGGGGGTGCGCAGCTCGTGCGAGACCGCGTTGACGAAGTCGTTCTTGAGGCGGTCGAGCTCCTTGAGGCGCTCGTACTGCTCGTGCAAGGTCTGCTGGAGGCGCTTGCGCTCGGTGATGTCCCGCGTGATGACGCCCAGGCCCTGGATGGTGCCGTCCTCGCGCACGAAGGGGTACTTGATGGAGAAGTAGACGCGCTCTCCCCCGTCCGGAACCCTCACGACGATCTCGTAGGTCTCGCGCTCACCGGTCATGAGGATGCGCGCGTCGATTTCCGCGATGCGCCGGGCCGTCTCGGGATCGTAGAGATCGCCGTCTCGCCGCCCGACCACCTCGTCGACCGTACGCCCCGTGATGGCGGCCCCTGCCGGGTTGATGAGGACGTAGCGGCCGGCCAGGTCCTTGAGCCAGATGCCGTCCGTCGCCTGGTCCACGATGGCCCGGAGCTTGGCCTCGCTCTCACGGAGTGCTGCTTCGAGACGCAGGGACTTGGTGACGTCCTGGACCGTGCCCACCATGCGCTCGGGCTGCCCCTCGCGATCGCAGAGGATCGAGCCGCGGCAGTGGAGGGTCCGCAGCTCGCCGTCCGGCCGCACGATGCGGGCGTAGTAGGAGAAGGGCGCCCGGTCCTCCAGGGCCCGCCGGACCACCCGATCCACGTAGTCGCGGTAGTCCTCATGGACCAGTTCGAGGTAGGCGTCGAAGCTGGGCGTGAAGCGGTCCGACTCCTGGCCCATGATCCGGTAGAGCTCGTCGGACCAGCGGACCTGATGGCGCGGCAGATCCCACAGCCAGCTTCCGACCTGGGCGATGTGCTCGGCCTCGGCCAGCTGCGCCGCGCGTTGACGGCCCTCGGCCTCGAGGGCCTTGCGCTCGCTGATGTCGCGCACGACGAGCACGTGGTAGCCCGCGGTCTCCGGCGCCGGCGGGGCGAGCGTGATCTCCACGTCGAGGAGGGCCCCGTTGGCCAGCAGCGCCACCCCTTCCACCGGCCGCGCGGATGCCGCGAGGAGGGCCGCGGCCTGGTCCGGCAGGAAACGTTCGAGGGGTTGTCCGATCGCGTCCTCGACTCGCAGCTGAAACAGTCGCTCGGCGCCCGGATTGCACAGGGCCAGGCAGCCGGAGCGGAGGTCGACGACGAGGATGGCCTCCGACAGCACGTGGAAGAGCACCCCGATGCCGAGGTCCTCCGGGCGGAGGCGGGCTGAGTCGCCCGGGGCCGTCTCTTCCAGCGCGCGGTGCTTGCTCATAAGCCTATCCTCGCACGCTGAAAGTGCGCTGTCAAAGTAATTTCGTCAGTACGTCAGGCCTCCTCCCGCCTCCCAGCGCAGGAGGCACGCCTCCATGGTGAGCCCGGGCCCGAAGGCCATCAGGACGGCGTGATCTCCCACCTGCGGCGCGGCGTGCGCGAGCAGGTCGGCGAGCACGAAGAGCACCGTGGGGGAGCTCATGTTGCCGTAATCGCGCAGGACGCGCCGCGAGGAGGCCACCTGCTCGTCGGTGAGGCCGAGGCCCTGTTGCAAGTGGTCGATGATCTTGCGACCGCCTGGATGGATCCCCCAGTGTCGCACCTCGCGGGGGGTGAGGCCGTTGCGCCCGAGGAGGCCGCGCAGGAGGTCCTCGACACGGGTGCCGAGGATCTGGGGCACGTAGCTGGAGAGGTACATCTTGAAGCCGTGGTCGGTCAGGGAGAAGGTCATGTGCTCGGCGGTGTCGTACTGGGTGAGGGTCTCGGCGTCCACGAGGCGCAGGCCCCCGTCGCCTTCGAGCAGGACGGCGGCCGCTCCGTCCGCGAAGAGGGCGCAGCTCACGACATGGTCGTCCGTGGTGCCCGGCTGGAAGTGCAGCGAGCAGAGCTCGACGGCCACCATGAGGGCCCGGCTGCCCTGGCGGGCCAGCACCGAGTCGCGCGCCCGCACCAGGCCCGGAAAGGCCGCATAGCACCCCATGCCGAGCACGCAGGTGCGCCGGACGTCCGCACGCATGCCAAGCTCCCGCGCGAGCGTCAGGTCGAGCCCCGGGATCTCGTAACCCGTGCACGAGACCACCACGAAGGTGTCGATGTCCCGGGCCGTGAGTCCCGCCTGTGCGAGGCAGCCTCGGCAGGCCTCGGCCGCGAGCCGGTGCGCCTCCTTGACGTAGACCTCGTTGCGCGCCTGGGTGCCGGGGTTGGCGAGGATGAAGCCGATGTCGGGGAGCACGCTGTGCCGGGTGGCGATCGCCGATCGTTCGAAGATGGCGCGCGCCTTGGACTCCGCGCCATGGGTGGCCCCGAAGAGCATCCGGAAGATCTCGTCCTGGGCGTAGCGATACGGGGGGACAGCGGTCGCGAGGCTGGTGATGTGGGCCAAGGGGTCCTCCTGTGGGGGTCAGCGGCGGAGCGGCAGCGTGGCACGGCACGCTTGGAGCCACGTGCGCGGGGAGAGGGCGAGCCGGGCGAGATCGGGAAAGAACCGCTCGGCGGGGAGCATGGCCCCCTGGTAGGCGGCCATGCGGCTGGTGAGATCGGGACGACGCGCGAGGGCCCGCACGGCGAGGTTCACGCCGGGCGACCAGCCGGTCAAGCGCACCACGGCCCGCACAAACCGGTAGGTCCACGCGAACTCGCGCTCCATGGCCTGGCGGTAGCCCGCAAGCGCCCGGCGGGTCGGCTCGCCCCGGCTGAGGGCCGTGTTCAGGGCGGATGCGGCGAGCTCCGCGCTGCGCAGGGCGCGATACATGCCCTCGCCGGTGAGCGGGTCGAAGAAGCCCGTGCTGTCGCCGATGGCCACCAGGCCGTCCGCCGGGACCGGATCGCCGACGTAGGGATCGAGCGTGAGCCCCTTGAGGGGCGAGACGGCCTCGGCGTTCGCCAGGCGCTCGCCGAGGGTGGGATCCGCGCGGAGGAGCCGGACGAACCCCGCGAGTGGCGGCGCGCCGAAGGGGGCCGCCTCGCCACCGGTGAGCACCGCCGACAGGGCCGCCCGCTGGCCGCCCTGGGGGCTGAGGATGGTCTGGATCCGGCCATGGCGCACCGTGAGCTCGAGCAGGTCCGTGAGCCCCGCAACCCCCTCGAAGGTCGCCACGAAGACCCGTCGCCGGGAGGCCGGGGGCCGGACCGAGCGATGGAGGCGCGGATGCAGCCTGGAGAAGCGTCCTTCGGCCAACAGCACGGCATGAGCGGTCAGGGGGCCCGAGTCGGTGCGGATGCCGACGCAGCGATCGCCGTCCCACAGGAGCTCCTTGGCCTCGGTGCGCTCGCGAAAGTCGGCTCCGGCGCGCTGGGCGGCGGCGATGAGGACCGGGTCGAACACGAGCCGGGGCAACGAGAACCCGTAGTCGGGCAGTCCGGGCAACTGGGGGTAGTGCCCCTCGCATGCCCCCCCCTCGGGGGAGACGAGCCGAAGGCCCTTCAGCCGGAAGGCCATGCGCTCGATCTCGGTGCGCACCCCCAGGCCGTCCAGCAGGGGAGCGGCAGCCGGGCTCAGGGCCTCCCCGCAGACCTTGTCGCGTGGAAAGGCCGCCTTGTCGATCAGGAGCGTCCGCCAGCCGCGGCGGGCCAGGTGCGTGGCCGCCGCTGCGCCGGCAGGGCCCGCCCCGACAATAATGATGTCGAAATCCCTCATCGTCGTGCCTGGCCTTCTTGTTCGACGGCTCCAGAGGCGGTAGCATACATCATATATGTTTACAAATAAAAATAAACAACCGATGAGCCTGGAGCAGCCGGCCTGCAACTACTGCGGGCGGAACGACGCGGTGATCCTCTATGGCGCGCGGGACCACCTCTACGGCATGGATCCGCGCGAGTTCCGCGTCGTGCGCTGCTCCTGCGGGCTGGTCTACCTCTCGCCGCGGCCGGTGCGCGCCGATCTGCCGCGGGCGTACCCGGCGGATTACTTCTGGAACGGCTTCGACGTGGTGCCGGTCGAGGGCCCCCTGCAGGCGGCCTGGAACGTCTGGGCGACCCAGCTGGTGCGCCGGCGGGTGGGCTACCTGCGCCGGGCCATGCGCGGCCTTTCAGGCCCCGTGCTCGACGTGGGCTGCGGCCGGGGGCTCTTCTTGCGGGAGCTGCAGCGCGCGACCGGCTGGGAGGTCCACGGGGTGGAGTTGCAGGAAGGCAACGTTCGTTTCCTCTCGGACGAGCATCCCGAGGTGCGGGTCCATCAGGCCGATTTCCTGGACTGGCCGGGCCCCGTCGGAGGGTTCGCCGCCCTCACCATGTGGCATCTGCTCGAGCACCTTCCCGATCCGCGGGCGGCCCTGCAAAAGGCCCGGGAGCACCTGGCCCCCGGCGGGGTCCTGGTGCTGGGGACCCAGAATTTCGACGCCCTGAGCCGGCGGATCATGAAGGAGCGCTGGACCCTCAACGACGTGCCGCGTCATCTCTACCACTTCACGGAGGGCACGGTGCGCCGCCACCTGGAGGCCGAAGGCTTCCAGGTCTCCTGGGTCAGTCACGTCACGGAGTTCTTCCCCACCCTGGGGGCTCACCTCTTTGCCGAGCGCATCCTGGATGAGCAGCGTCGGGTCCGGCCGTTACGCGGCCTGCTGGCCAACCTGCTCGGGAGCCCGGTCGAGGCGGTGGCCGTCGCCATGCGCCGCGGCTGCGTCATGACCCTGGCGGCACGGAAGGTCTAGGGCTTGGGAGGATCGAGCGGATGGTTCGGCTTGACGTTGAAGTCGGAGTGCGGCACGTCGGCCCATGCCAGATCGCTCGGGCTGACGAAGTCTTTCTTGATCTGGGGCTTGGCTCGCGCGGGCAGATGGCTCAGCCCCAGGTCGCCCACGATCGGGAGCTTGGGGGCATGGGCCTTGACCCAGTCGATCGTGTCGAGCAGCTTCCCCACGCTCTCGGTGCGAGAGTCCTTGGGGCCGAACAGGTAGCCCGCGAAGGTCTCGGAATAGGGCAAGAGGGCGGTCACGAGCGTCTTGCTCGTCTTGATGGCCTGGTAGTAGTTGATGCCGCTGGTGCCGAAGAGGCGCGCGGTGTCGACCGAGAAGGCGGCGGCGATGGAGGCCTTGGCGGCTTGCTTCTTCTCGAAGCCGATGAGCGGCTCGTCGAACTCATGGTTGGCCTCGGCGGCCTTGTAGGCCTGGACGGCCTGGTCGAAGCTGGGGAAGGCCTTGCCCTGCAGCAGCAGCATGATGGCCTTCTGAAGCTGCTGGCGGTCCTTGGGGGTCTTGGTGACGTTCTCGGTGGTGCGGCAGCTCGTCATCACCTCGTCGACCAGGAACTTGACCAGCTCCTCGGTTCCGGGCTTGGGGTTGCGGTTGAGGAGCTTGACGGTGCGGTCCATGAGCTCGGCCTGGTTCTTCGGATCGAGGGCCGTCACCATGGCTCCGATGGCCACCAGCAGGCTGTCGCGCTCGGGCGACTTCTGGAGCGGGAGGTTGATGTTGCCGCCCTTCGGGCTCTCGTAGGCGATGTAGGTCAGCTCGCTGCAGTAGTAGGCATCCGTGAGGCCGGTGCCCTCGTTGTGGTCGGTGAAGGAGTAGTCGTAGGGCTTTCCGAGCTGGCCTTCGGCGTAGCGGACGGCCCGATCGACGGCCTTGCTGGCTTCCGCCGGGTCCATGCCCTCGGTGGGGCGCAGGATTCGCGTGGTCAGGCTCTTGTAGGCGTGATTGGCCAGGCACGCGCGGCGGACCTGGTTGCCGTCGGGTTCGTTGGAGGCGCCGGTGATGCCCATGGCCTCGATGAACTCGGGCGGATTCTCCGCGACGCAGATCACCGAGTGCACGAAGGGGCCCTTGGTCAAGCTCGAGATGAGGTTGTCGTCGCTGTTCCAGGTCTCGACGAGGATGTCGCCCTTCTTGATGTTCTTGGCGAGGCGCATGAGCTCGGGGTTGTCGTGCAGGCGCCGGGCGCAGTCGAGCATGGCGACCGGGTCCCCGTAGTCATTGGCAAAGGGGCCCTGGATTCCCTTGCGGGCCAGATCCTTGGCCGCCTCGCGGCCCTTTTCGACCAGGCAGGCCTTGAGATCGGAGTAGTTCTTCGGCAGCAGCCCTTCCTTCAGGAAGCCGATCTCCTCGTCGGTCAGGCCATCGGTCTTGGGAGGGGCCTCGGGGACGGCGGGGGCAGCGGGGGCCGTCGACGCGGGGGGGCTGAGGGCCAGGCTATCCGCTGTCAGCGTGGGCGCAGGTCCGGCCGCCTGAGGCTTGGGTGCCGGGCGGCTGGGAAAGAGGTGGGTAAAGATGCTGTTTAGCGAACCCTCGAGCCTGAACATGGCACCTCCGGAGTACAGGGCTGGTCGTAAGGGGGTTATACCCTCGGCCGCTTCAAAACCTGCTTGGTCCCCGCGGCGCGGACCCGATCCGGTAGGGGCGGAGGTTGCGCATGCAAGCTAGTCGTCTGCCCGAGGAGCTCGCGCTCGAGTTCGAGCGGGTGCGGGGCCGGACCGAGTGGATCTTCGATCGCGTGGCGCCCGAGGCCTTTTACGAGCGCCCCATCCCCCTCCGGCACCCGATCGTCTTCTACGCGGGGCACCTCGACGCCTTCAACGACACCCGCCTGCAGCGCCACTGGGGGCTCGCGTCCACCCATCCGGCCCTGGATGCCCTCTTCGAGCGGGGGATCGATCCGTCGGATACGGCGGCGGCCGCGCGCCATGCGGTTTCGGCCTGGCCCAGCCGCGAGCAGGTCCGGGCCTACACCCGCCCCCTGCGCGATCGCCTCTTCGCGCAGCTGGAGCGCCTGGATCCCCAGGCGACGGACGATGTCCAGCTGTTCCACCTGCTCTTGGAGCACGAGCTGATGCACCAGGAGACGCTGCTCTACATGCTGCACCAGCTGCCGTACGAGCTCAAACGCCCGCCCGATGGCCTTTCCGGGGTCGCGGAGGGGCCCTTGCCCCCCATGGGCATGGTCGCCATTCCGGAGGGCATGGCCGTGCTGGGACAGGCGCCAGGGGAGTTCGCCTTCGGCTGGGACAACGAGTTCCCGCGCCACGCGGTGCGGGTCCCGGGCTTTGCCATCGACCGGACGGACGTCACCAACGGCCAGTACCTCGCCTTCATCGAGGAGGGGGGCTACCGGCGGCGCGAGTTCTGGTCGGACCGCGCCTGGGCCTGGAAGGAGGAGCGCGGCCTGGCTCACCCCTTCTACTGGCGCCAGGTGGAGAACCACTGGCGCTTGCGCGGGCTGTTCGCCGAGTCCGAGTTGCCCGTCACGCACCCGGTCTACGTCACGCACGCGGAGGCCGCGGCCTACGCCCGCTACGCGGGCAAGGAGCTGCCGAGCGAGGCGGAGTGGCACCGTGCCGCCTATGGCGACGGCCTGGGCCCCTATCCGTGGGGAGCCGCAGCGCCCGGCGCCGAGCACGGGAACTTCGATTTCCGGGCCTGGGGGACAGTGCCCGCGGGGACCTTCCCCCAGGGAGCCAGCTCCTACGGGGTCCTGGATCTGGTGGGCAACGGGTGGGAGTGGACGCGCACGCCCTTTGGCCCCTTCGAGGGCTTCGTGGCCTCCACGGTCTATCCGCCCTACTCCACGGACTTCTTCGACGGGGAGCACTTCGTCCTCAAGGGGGCATCGTGCGTCACGGATCGGCGCTTGATCCGGCGATCGCTGCGCAACTGGTTCTACTGGCACTACCCGTACATGTACGCCACGTTCCGCTGCGTCTCCCGCTAGCCGCCGGCGTACCGCTCCCGCGCCAGGTCGAGCCACGCCCGGGCCGCATGGGAGAGGTACCCGCCGCGGCGCCAGATGAGCGCCATGCGCCAATCGGTGTTCGGCTCGTCGAGCGGCACCAGCCGGACGGCCGGGTGCGGGTGCAACGCGGCCGTCATCTGCGGCAGAAAGGCGATGCCGAGACCCGCAGCCACCAGCTCGACGATGAAGTCGATCTGGCCGCTGCGCGCGGCAACGGTCGGCTGGATGCCATGCCGCTCGCACGCCTCGTTGAGCAGGCGGTTGAGGGCGAAGCCCGGGTCGAAGAGGATGAACGGCGTGCTCGCGAGCGAGGGGAGATCGACCCGATCCCGGTCCGAGAGCGGGTGCTCGCGGGGCAGTAGCACCATGAGGCGTTCCGCGTGCACGGCTTGCCACTCGAACTCCTCCGAGACCGGCAGCAGGGAAGCCGCCAGATCGACCTCACCGGCGAGCAGGAGCTCTTCCAGCCGCTTGCTGCCATGTTCGACCAGGTGGATGTCGATGCCGGGATAGCGCTCGCGATAGGTCGCGAACAGGGGCCCGAAGAGCGTGCTGCTGAGCGGCGGCAGTCCGAACCGGAGCGAGCCTCGACGCAGGCCCCGCAGCTCGGCGATCTCCGCGAGGAGGTCGTCGCGCTCCGCCAGCATGGCCAGGGCCCGCCGGTAGACGATCTGCCCGGCTGCCGTCAGGTCGTTGCGCTGGGCTGCCCGGTCGAGCAGCTGGATGCCAAGCTCGCTCTCGAGCTGTTTCACGGCCTTGCTGAGGGTCGGCTGCGTCAGGTAGAGGGTCTTGGCCGCCTGAGAAAAGCCCCCCTGGCGCACCACCTCGACGAAGGCGCGGAGGTTTCGCAGCTCCATGGTATTCCTCCCTGGAATAGGTGGGATTCGATCAATTCATTTTTATCATGGCGCCGACGCGCGTAGGATGGAGAGGGTCCGAGATGGGAGGTGTGCCATGGGGCTCTCGAAGTACGTTTGGGCTCGTTCGGCCATCCGCCTGCGGCGGAGTCGGGGCTGGCAGATGGGAATCCTGACGGGGCTCTGGCTCCTCAGTGAAGGCCTGGTCCGGCTCTTGCGGTTACCGGTGCCGGGCGGCGTCATCGGCATGGGCCTCGTGCTCCTGCTGCTCGTGAACGGTCGCATGCGGCCGTCGAGCATGCGCCGGGGCGCCGAGTGCTTCCTGGAGTACATGCTGCTCTTCTTCGTGCCGGCGGTCCTGGTCCTGCTCGACCACCCGGAGTTTCTGAGCTGGCTGGGCCTGAAGCTCTTGGTGCTCATCATGACCAGCACCGTGCTCGTCATGGGGGGAACGGCCCTCAGCGTCGAGCTCTACTTCCGATGGGGGGTGCGCCATGCCCACGAGTGAGCCGCTTTTGAGCAACGTGCTCTGGTCCCTGGCCACCGTCGGGGTCTACTTGGCCGCCCGGGCCCTCAACCAGCGCTGGAACCGATGGTGGACCTCCCCGCTCATCCTGGCACCGGCCATCCTCTTGGCCGTCGCCCTGTGGCTCCATACGAGCTACCAGGTCTACATCCGGGGCACGCACTGGCTGATGCTCCTCTTGGGACCGGCCACGGTGGCCTTCGCGCTGCCCATCTACGAGCAGCGCGCCCTGATCCGTCGCCACTGGCCGGCCCTGCTCATCGGGGTGGCGGCGGGCAGCAGCATCGCCGTCGGTAGCGCCTGGGCCCTCTCCAGCTGGCTCGGCCTCTCTGAGGCCCTGCGCTTGAGCATGGTGCCCCGCTCGATCAGCACGCCCTTCGCCATGGCCGTCTCGGGCGACATCGGGGGCATGCCCAGCCTGACGGCGGTGTTCGTCATCCTGACGGGCATCATGGGGGCCGCCATCGGGGAGGGATTGCTTCGCTGCCTGCCGCTTCGATCCAGCCTGGCACGCGGGGCCCTCTTCGGCATGGGGGCCCATGCGGCCGGCGTGGCCAAGGCCCATCAGATCGGCGGGGAAGAGGGCTCGATCGCGGGGCTGGTCCTGGTCATGGCCGGTCTCCTGAACGTCCTCCTGGCCCCTGTCCTGGCGGTGTTCCTGCGCTAGCCACGGTGGGGCCCTAGACCGCTTCGCGCTTGAACAGCATCAGGCTGAAGTCCTGCCGGTCGTCCGTCCAGTGCTGGAGCGCCCGGAAGCCGCGGTCCTCGAACCAGCCGGCGAGCTCGCTCGGGTCGAACTTGCGCGAGATCTCGGTCAGGATGCGCTCGTGGGCGTCGAACGCCACCGTCAGGTCCAGGGCCTCGAGCCGCACCTCCTGCGCCACCTGGCTTTCGAGGTACATCTCGATCTGGTGCTCGGCCGGGTTGTAGTGGGCACGGTGGGCCCAGGCGTCGAGCCGGAAGGTCGCCCCGAGCTCCCGGTTGAGGCGCTCCAGGAGGTTCCGGTTGAAGCGCGCCGTCAGCCCCTGGGCGTCGTTGTAGGCGGCCTGGATCCGGCTTGCGGGCTTGCGGGCATGCGGCCGCCGATCGAAGCCCAGGAGGAAGTGGCTGCCGGGCGCCATGCACTCGCCCAGGCGCGCGACGAAGGCCTCCTGGTAGGTCGGCGTGAAGTTACCGATCGTCCCGCCCAGGAAGAGCACCAGTCGCTGCGAGCTGGGCGGCAGCATGTCGAGGGCCTCCTCGAACTGTCCAGCCAGCCCCATCACCCGCAGGGTCGGGTACTCGCCGACCAGGCGCTCGGCCGTCTCGAAGAGCATGCTCAGGCTCACGTCGATGGGAACGTACGTGATGCCGTGGCGTCCGGCCGTGAAGGCGTCCAGCAGCAGGCGGGTCTTGCTCGACGAGCCGCTACCCAGCTCGACCAGCTCGGGGTTGCCGAGGGCCCGGGCGAGCTGCGGGGCGACCCGCCGCAAGAGGGCCGCCTCGGTCCGCGTGGGGTAGTACTCGGGCAGCTCGGTGATCTGCTCGTAGAGCTTGGAACCCGCCGCGTCGTAGAAGTAGGTGGGAGGAATGCAGCGCGGCCGGCGGCCGAGGCCGGCGGCGACCTCGGAGCGCATGCGCGCCGGGGTGTCGTCGGGCTGGAGCTTCAGGACCGAGAGGCGGGGACCGGACGAGGATAGGCAGCCTTGCGCCCCCGTGGAGGGGGCCGGACCCGTCGCGTGGGGATGGTTGAACATGCCGCTCCCTTTCTTCGCCGTGCTTGACCCACCGAAGGAGGGTTTCTTCTCAACTTTACATATGTTAATACACTTCTGTTCAGTAGGGAACGGGCGACGTGACATGGGGGGCCCCCTCGTGCTCCAGGACGTGAATCGCCTCAAGATGTTCCCCGAGACCCTCGTGGCCTATCAGGGGCATTCGATCTGCATCACGGGCGTGCACGGCCACGTCAAGCAGGGAATCGAGGGCTTTTACCAGCACAATACGCGCTTCTTGAGCCGGATGATTGCCCGCGTCGACGGCTGCGATCCGCACTTCGTTTCGGCCAATCCCGTGGATGCTTATTCCTTCATCGCCTACTATCTCTGCCCCCATCCGGGTGGCCGGGAGGCCGGACCGCCGGACGATCCCGACCCCACCGGCGGCGAGATCGTCAAGAGTGCCATCGAGCTGCAGGTGAACCGCTTCGTCGGCAACGGCATGCACCAGGACGTCTGCCTCACCAATCACGCCCTGAGCGAGGCCGAGGTCGAGCTGGAGTGGGAGTTCGACGCCGACTACGCGGATCTCACCGAGGCGGTCGAGGGAAAGCGGACGCAGTTCGCCCCGGTCGAGGTGGCCTGGCAGGAGGGGGAGCTACGTTTTGCCTACCGGCACCCGGAGCTGCCCCATGCCACCCTGGTCCGGTTCCTGCACCCCCCGACGCCGCCCGAGTACCGGGACGGTCGGGTGGTCATGAGGCTGAAGCTGCCGCCCCGGGTCCCCGTCGAGTTCTGCATCACCGTCCACCCCGTGTTCTGCGGCGAGCGGCAGGATCCCCTCTATGACTGCTACTCCTTCCGGAGCCGCGACACGGACTGGGATCGCGCCCGCATGGCCTGGGGCGCCCAGCTGCCGACTCTCCATGCGTCCCATCCCTTGGTCCAGTCGGCATGGGATCGGGCCGTCGCGGACCTGGGATCGCTCTTCCTCTTCGACGGAACGGGTGCCGAGCGCTACACGCCCGCCGCGGGCGTACCGATCTACCAGGCGCTGTTCGGCCGCGACACCCTCACGACGGCCTGGCAATCCAGCCTGCTCAACCCCCTCATGCTCAAGGGCACGATCGAGACGATGGCCCGGTGGCTCGGCGATCGCACGGACGATCGCTACGACGAGCAGCCGGGGCGGATCATCCACCAGCGCCAACTCAATCCCCTCTCCTTGCTGGGCAAGAACCCCTTTCTGCACTACTACGGCGACTACGCGGGGCCTCCCATGTTCCTCACCTGCATCGCCTGGTACTTCATGCAGACCGGAGACCGGGAGTTCGTGCGGGGCCTGATGGAGCCCATCGAGCGGGTGCTCGCATGGATGGATCGAGACGGCGATCGCGACGGGGACGGCTTTTATGAGTACGCCACGCGGGCCGGGGCCTGGGGCACCAAGAACCAGGGTTGGAAGGACTCGGGCCAGGCCGTCCTGTACCCGGACGGCCGCATGGTCCAGAATCCCATCGCCAGCGTCGAGATCCAGGGCTACTGCTTCGTGGCCAAGCAGCTCATGGGACAGACCTTTTTGGCCTTGGGGCACGTGGCCCGCGGGGTCGAGCTCATCCGAGCGGCCGACGACCTCAAGCGCCGCTTCAACGAGGCCTACTGGTGGCCGGAGGAAGGCTTCTACGCTCAGGCGCTGGATCCCGAGAAGCGCCAGGTGCGCACGGTGACCTCGAATCCCGGCCATTGCCTGAGCTGCGGGATCGTGGACCAGGGCAAGGCGGCGGCGGTGGGCGGCCGGCTCATGGCGCCCGACATGTTCAGCGGCTGGGGCATCCGGACCCTGTCGAGCGATCACCCGGCCTTCAACCCCTTCGCCTACCACCTCGGCTCGGTCTGGCCGCCCGAGAACGCGAGCATCGCTTTGGGGCTCAAGCGCTATGGCCTCAATCGCCTCCTGCACAAGCTGGCCCGGGGACTCTTCGAGGCGACGGGGATCTTCTACCTGCACCGCCTGCCCGAATCCATCGGGGGGCACCCCCGGGATGCCTTCCACCCGCATCCCGGCATTTACCCCCAGTCCAACGCACCCCAGGCCTGGTCCTCGAGTGCTGTCATCATGCTCGTGCACGCCCTTTTGGGGCTGCGGCCCTACGCTCCCCTGAATGCCCTCCTGATCGATCCGGACCTGCCCGAGTGGCTGCCCGAGGTGACGCTCGAGCACCTGCCGCTCGGCTCCTCGCGGGTCAGCCTGCGCCTGCGCCGGGACGCCTCGGGACACACCGACTACCAGATCCTGGAGTCGTCCGGACGTCCGCACGTGCTGCGCCAGCCGCCCGCCAACAGCCTCCGCGCGAACCTGTTCGATCGGCTGGGGGATCTGGTCGAGACCCTCTTGCCCCACTGAGGCTCAGCGAGGCGGGGCGGCGATCGCCGCCGCTCGGCCCGGGGCAAGGGCAGAGCATAAGCGTTTTTTCACCGTTTTCGAAACAGCGCTTAACATGATGCCGCACAACCTGGTATTCTGGTCCAGAGGGGCCTTTGAGCACCTCAGTCCCACGGTTCCTGTCAGCCTCGTTCCCATTGAACCCGGGCCCACCCGGAGAAGGAGCATCCGTCGTGTCGGAAAAACGACCCTTGCGAGTCCTCTGTATCGCCACCGCGCTCGTTGGGCGCCCGTTCATGTACAAGCTCAAGGAGATGGGTCACACGGTCGTCGTGATGACCTCCGCCAAGCGTCTGGACGAGGCGTGGCCGCGCGACATCCTGGAGGACGTCTTCGCGGTGCCCGATCCCTTCGATTTCAAGACCGTCCGTGACGTCGTCAGCTATATCAACCGCACCAAGAAGTTCGACCGGGTCGTGCCCATGGGCGACTTCGACGTCGAGATCGCGGCGATGCTGCGCGAGCACCTTCGCCTGCCCGGCATGGGCGAGACGACCATGCGCTACTTCCGCGACAAGCTCGCGATGCGCATGAAGACCCAGGAGGACGGCATCCCCGTGCCGGCCTTCACCTCGCTCTTCAACTACGACGACATCAACGAGTACCTCAGCAAGGTGCCCGCGCCCTGGGTCCTCAAGCCCCGCCAGGAGGCCGCTTCCTTCGGCATCAAGAAGATCGAGTCGCCCGAGCAGCTCTGGAAGGAGCTCGACAAGCTGGGCGACAAGCAGTCCACCTACCTGCTCGAGAAGTACACCCCGGGCGACGTCTTCCATGTGGACTCGGTGGTCTCGGAGCGCGAGGTGGCCTTCGCTACCGCGTCGCGCTACGGCACCCCGATGCTCGACCTCAACACCACCGGCGGCCTCTACACGACGCGCCTCATCAAGCGCGGCACGGCCGATGAGAAGGCCCTCCAGGCCCTCAACAAGGAAGTCATCAAGAGCCTCGGCCTGGTGCGCGGCGTGACCCACATCGAGTACATCAAGAGCCGCGAGGATGGCAAGTTCTACTTCCTCGAGGCCGGCGCGCGCGTCGGCGCGGCCCGCATCCCCGACGTCATCTGGCATGCGACCGACCTGTGCCTCTGGCACGAGTGGGCCAAGCTCGAGATCTCGCAGGGCAAGGAGCCGTACACGCTGCCCAAGACCCGCAAGGACTACGCCGGCACCGTCATCACGCTGGCCCGCCAGGAGAACCCGGATCTGTCGGCCTACACCGACCCCGAGATCTGCTATCGCCAGGCGCGCAAGTATCACGCGGGCCTCATCGTGAAGTCCGACAAGCAGGAGCGCGTCGAGGAGCTCTTGACCCAGTACGCCCAGCGCTTCACGCAGGACTTCGCCACCCACGTCGTCCGCGCCTAAGCGTTCAGACACCCGTCAGGCAGGAGCAAGGGGCTTGTCCCCTTGCTCCTGCGCATTGGAACCCTTACCGTTCACCCTGAGCCTGTCGAAGGGCGAACGACTCCTTAGCACCAATCCACCCCGATCCAACACAGGAGAGAACCATGTCCGACTACACTTCCCTCATCCGCCTGCGCATGGGCGAGCATGACGCCCACTACGCGGGCAGCCTGGTCGCAGGCGCCAAGATGCTCGAGCTCTTCGGCGACGTGGCGACCGAGCTCTTGATCCAGTACGACGGAGATGAGGGCCTGTTCGTGGCTTACAGCAACGTCGAGTTCCTCAAGCCGGTCTATGCCGGCGACTACATCGAGGCCACCGGCCGCATCGTCAAGGTGGGCAACACCTCGCGCACCATGGAGTTCGAGGCCAAGAAGGTGATCCGTCCGCTCAAGGGCGAGGGTCACGCCGAGTCGGCAGCAGAATTGCTTGCCGAGCCCGAAGTGGTGTGCCGCGCCACCGGGACCTGCGTCACCCCCAAGGACAAGCAGCGCCTCTCGCATTCCTAACTCCGGCCTTCACCTGGCGTCTCCGGTCCCGCCTCGCGAGGGGGGCCGGAGACATACGCTATTCTTCGCCAATTCACCGTCCTGACGGTATCCTGCACGACGGCGACCTCACGGACGCCCCCGGCGCCGCCCGGTGCGCGTCTCTGGGCAGCACCGCGCGGACCTGTTAAGATCGCAGGAACCGTCCAGAAAGGAAACGACCTTGAAGCACACCATCACCGTCACCCATGAACAGCTCGTCATCCTGCGCGACCTCCTCGAGGAGCGGCTCGAGGACATCGAGCAGGAGATCTCCCACTACTCCGAGCACCCGGAAGACCTCCAGGTGGACGCCCCCGGCGAGGACCTCTCGGTCGAGGACTACGAGGAGTACCGGGACGAGGTCCAGACCTTGCTCGATTGCCTGCCCGAGGTCGACGAGGAGTAAGGACTGGTGCCGACCGAGACCGTGAACGAGCAGGAGCCCGGCGTGACCGCCGCCACCAAGTCCAGCGCCCTGGCTAGCCTGAGGGCCGTCGGGGCGGTGCTGGCCATCAGCTGGCCGACCATCGTCGATGCCAAGCGCAACCGCTTGACGCCGAAGATCGTCGATGAGCGCGCCAAGTGGCTCGGGGACAAGATCATCCGCTTGGCCCGCGCCAAGGTGGAGGTCGAAGGGCTGGATCAACTGGATCCGAGCCGCTCGTACCTCTTCATGTCCAATCACGAGAGCCTCATGGACATCCCGCTCAT
>DATNQJ010000210.1:0-8201 GCA_036704085.1 Stenomitos sp. | reverse complement strand
CGGTCCGGGCCGGGATGCGCCGGGCGGTCCTCACGGGCAGCGCCCGCGAGGCCAACGTGCCCTCGCTTGCGATCTGCGGCAAGACGGGAACGGCCACCCAGCTCGCGGCGTCTTACAAGCGTCACGGGTGGTTTGCGGGCTACATGCCCGGCCTCGCCGTGGTGGCCTTCGTCAAGGACGGCACGGGCTACGCCGACGCTGCTCCGGTGGCGCGGCACGTCTTCGAGGCCTGGGCGCCATGAGGGGGCTCTGGCTCGCCTTGCTCATCCTCGTCGGCCTCGCGGGGCACGCCCAGGCTCGCGAGCCCGAGCGCGTCGAGGTGCGGATCCTCGAGCGGCGGGGCCTTCATGAGCTCCGGCTCCTCGCTCCGGCCCCCCACCGCCTCCAGGCCGTCGGCAACGAGCTACTCGTCGATGGCCGTCCGTCTGGGACCCAGCGCCTCGCGGAAGACGGCTTCGCCCTGCGGCTGGATGGTCGCGTCCGGCGCTATCCGGGCCGCCTCCAGGCATGGGCGGAGCGCGGTGTGCTCGTGCTGGTCAACGAGGCGCCCCTCGAGGACTACGTGGCCGGAGTGGTGGGCGCCGAGCTCCCCAGGCCCTGGCCTCACGAGGCGTTGAAGGCCCAGGCCGTGCTCGCCCGGACCCTGGCCCTCCGAGGTGGGGACCATCCCGGCCGGAGGCTCTGCGACCTCACGCACTGCGAGGCCTATGCCGGCCTGGCGGACGCCGCGGCCATGCGGGCGGCCCGAGAGACTCACGGCCTCGTGCTGACCTATCGGGGGGCCGTGGCCAGGCCCCTCTTCCACTCGACGTGCGGGGGCGCGCTTGCGAGCAACCAGGTGGTCTTCGGAGGCGCGGCCGTGCCCTATCTGCAGGAGGGCCGGGATGCCTACTGTGCGGCCTCGCCCCATGCGGCAACCTGGTCCGTGCGCGTGAGTCCGGCCGAGGTCGCCCAGGCGCTCGGGCGCGACCGGGTGCGGACGCTCGAGGTCTCGGACCGGAGCGCCGGGGGCTGGGTGGGCGCGGTGCGCGTCGACGGAGACCGGATGACCGGGTATCGCCTCTGGCAGGCGCTCGGTCGATCGATCGGGTGGGGGGCGCTCAAGAGCCTGAACTTCCAGGTCCACCGCGACGGAGCGGCCTTCGTCTTTGCGGGACGGGGCCTCGGGCACGGGGTGGGGCTCTGCCAGTGGGGAGCCAGGGGACGGGCCGAGGCCGGATGGGACTTTCGGAGGATCCTTGCGGCCTATTTCCCGGGTGCCGTCGTGAAGAGAGGATAGCCATGCATCGGATGCTCGCGATCTTGCTGTGTTTCTTGGCCCTTGCGCAGGGAGCGAAAGCCCTGCCGCTCGAGGCCTATCAACACGATCGGATGCTCGCCAAGGAGGCGCATGCCATCGCCATGCATGCGGCCCATGACTACCTCTTCCGGGGGATCAAGCCGACCAACAACCGCATGGTGAACGACCGTCGGCTCAAGGTGCCGGGCGGCGTCTTCGTCACCATCACCCGCGACGGCAAGACCCGCGGCTGCTGGGGCACGGTCCAGCCCGAGCGCGCGACCCTCGCCGAGCAGATCGCCGTGGCCGCGGTCAAGGCGCTGCGCTACGACTATCGCCACCAGCCCATCTCCCGGAGCGAGTGGCCGGAGCTACGCTTCTACGTCTCCCTGGTCGGCCCCATGACCCCGGTCTCGAGTCCCGCAGCCCTTTCCCCGCTCCGACAGGGCCTCTTCGTCACGGCCGGGGGGAAAGGAGGCGTCCTGTTGCCGGGTGAGGCGAAGACCGCCCGCTATCAGCTGGCCGAGTGCCGGAAGAAGGCGGGCCTGCGCCCTCGCGAGCGCGTGATGATGTACCGGTTCAACACCGTGGTCTTTGGTCCGGAGAGCGAGAACCTATGAGGGGGTCGAACGGCGGCACGGGCTTGGCGGGCGCGGGCGCCCGGCGCACCTTCGTCTGGCTGATGATCCTGCTCTTGGGCATGAGCGGCCTCACGGGCGCGGGGATCCTGGCGGCGGAAAAGCCCGCAGGCTCGGTCACGGGCGTGGTCTATGACGACCATGGCAGCCCCTTGGCGGGAGCGCGGGTGCACTTCATGGGCCAGACCACCCGGACGGCTCAGACCCAGGAGGACGGGACCTTCCGGATGGACCGGCTGCCCGTCGGCCGCTACAACGTCCAGGCCCGTGCCCGGGGGTACGAGAGCCAGTGGTCCAGCCCGCCCATCCTCGTCGAGGAGGACAAGACGGTCGAGGGCCTGCGCTTCTCCCTGAGCCCGCGCGCCCCGAGCCTCTCCTTCTCGCAGGTCCAGCGCGTCTTCACTCCCAAGGACAAGGTGCGCATCGGCCTGCGCGGCACGCTCATCGACCACCTGCGCTTCAATCTCTACCGGATCGACGTTGCCGCGCTTGCGACGACGGCCACGGCCTACCAGCAGCTCAACGACGCCAAGCCCGAGGACCTCGGGGCCCATGCGACACTCGTCAAGAGCTGGGAGCGCCCCGTTCAGCGTCTGGCGAGCGACGAGGACGACTGGTTCTTCCGGGGCATCGACGTCCCGGACACGCTCGGCATGGGCACCTACCTGCTCGACGTCGAGGGCGAGAGCGACCTCAAGCGGCCGGGTATCCCGTCGACCGCTCGGGACAGCTACTACTTCGAGGTCACCACCCTGTCCCTGGTCGCCAAGCGCTCGGATGAGAAGGTCCTCGTCTATGCGGTGGATCTGGTGACCAAGCAGCCCCTCGCCAACGTCCAGGTCCGCGCCCTGGACGACGCGGGCCAGCGCTGGAGCGATCGCACGGGCCCCGACGGCCTGCTGCTGCATGCTCCTGCGAGCCCCAAGACCTTGCTGCTCTTGGGTCAGCAGGGGGAGGCGCCGGCGCACGTCCAGTCCTACTACTACCCGTCGAGCCGCCAGCACAAGGTCCAGCTCTACACGGAGCGGCCCATCTACCGGCCGGGCCAGGAGGTCTTCTTCAAGGCCATCGTGCGCCGGGACGACCATGGCGGAAACGTGCTCGAGCCGGGCCTGCCCGTGACCATCCAGGCCGTCGATCCCCAGGACAACGTGGTCAGCGAGCAATCCCTGCGCCTCAACGACCTCGGGGCCGTCGACGGCTCCCTCACCCTCGCCGAGGAGCCGCCTCTGGGTGACTACCGCCTGGTGCTCCTCATGGGTGAGGAGCGCTACGAGACGACCTTCAAGGTGCAGGAGTACCGCAAGCCCGAGTTCAAGCTGGAGGTCCACCCGGACCAGCCCCGCTATTCGGATGGCCAGACCGCCAAGGTCATGGTCTCGGCGACCTATTACTTCGGAGCGCCCGCCACCGGAGCCAAGGTCCGCTACACCGTCTACTCGAGCGGCTACTACCCCTGGAAGACCGAGGAGGATGCCTTCTTCGGGGGCTTTGCCGACACCGACGACGGCTACGACTGGGGCTACGAGAATGTGGTCATGCAGGGCGAGGCCGTGACCGACGACGCCGGGCACGTGACGCTCGAGATCCCGGCGCAGCTGCCCGCGCACCAGGACGTCCGCCAGGACCAGCGTTTCACCATCGAGCTCGAGGCGGCCGATGCGAGCCGCCAGATCGTCAAGGGGAAGGGCGGCTTCCTCGTGACCCAGGGCGACTTCGCCCTGAACGTCGAGCCCGATCGCTACGTGTATCAGCCGGGCGCCAGGGGCCTTGCGACCATCCAGGCCGAGGACTACGACGGTAAGCCGGTCGCGACGGACGTCGAGGTGGCCCTGCAGAAGGTGGACTACGTTTCCTCGGACGAGGGCAAGAACTACGAGCAGAAGGTGAGCACGGTCTCGACCCAGCGCTCCAAGACGGATGCCAGGGGACAGGCCGTCGTGCCCTTCACCCTCCCCGCGACGGGGGCCGAGTTCCGCCTCTTGACCTCCTCCACCGACGCCCGGGGCCGTCGCATCGAGACCGTCTCGTGGCTGTGGGTGGCCAATGCCGAGTGGGCGGGCGACACCTACCGGCAGGGCATGGTCCGTCTCACCTTCGACAAGAAGTACTACCGGGCCGGAGAGACCGCCCAGGTGCTCGTCCAGGTCCCGAACAAGGACGTGGCCCCCCTGTTCACCCTCGAGGGCCAGCGGCTCTTCGAGGCCCGGGTGCTCGGCACTGGCAAGACCAGCTACGTGGTCTCGGTGCCCGTGCGCCGGGAGTATCGCCCCAACGCCTTCGTGGCGGTATCGGTGGTGGACGGCAAGGCCTTCCACTCGGCCGAGAAGTCCCTCAACCTCGACCCGGAGGAGGGCTTCCTGAACGTGACGGTCACGCCAGGCAAGAGCCGTTACCTGCCCGGCGAGCGCGCGAGCCTCACGGTGAAGACGACGGATCTCAAGGGCCGACCCGTGAGCGCCGAGGTGGCCCTCGGGGTGGTGGACGAGGCGATCTATGCGCTCGCTCCGGACATCACGCCGGCTATCCGCTCGACGTTCCACGGTCCCCGCTGGAACCAGGTGACGACCAGCTACTCCTTCGCCGAGGACTACTCGGGCGGACCGGGCAAGGACACCGAGGAGCCGCGGATTCGCAAGAACTTCAAGGACACGGCGGCCTGGTACCCGAGCGTGCGCACGGGGCCAGGGGGCGTGGCCATGGTCTCCTTCGACCTGCCCGACAACCTGACGACGTGGATCGTGACGGCGCGCGGGCATACCCGGAGTACCCAGGTGGGCGACGTGCGCTCCCAGTTCCTTGCGACCAAGGACCTGCTCGTGCGCCTGGCCGTGCCACGCTTTGCGGTGGTGGGCGATCGCTTCGCCCTCGCGGCCATCGTGCACAACTACACCGACCGCGACCAGAACGTGCGCCTTGAGCTCAACACGACGAACCTGCGGGTGGAGGGCGGCCAGCCGTCCATGTCCATCCCCAAAAACGGGTCGCGGCGCCTCGACTACTGGGTGGAGCCCGAGGCGGCCGCCACGGCGAGCGTCGTCCTCAAGGCGCTCGGGACGGGCGCGAGCGACGCGCTGGAGCTCTCCTTCCCGGTGCTCGCCCACGGGACGCCCGAGCGCTCGGCTTTCTCAGGCGTGGCCACCGAAGGCCAGCCCGCGTCGTCGACGGTGACCGTGCCCCCCGAGGCGATCGCCGAGACGGTGCGCATGGACCTTTCCTTCGCCCCGACGCCGGCCGCGGCCATGCTCTCGGCCCTGGACTACCTGCGCCGCTACCCGTACGGCTGCATCGAACAGACCACGAGCCGCTTCGTGCCCGAGGTCCGGGCCTACCGCGCGGTGACCGAGCTCGGGCTCGACAAGCCGGCGTTTGTCGCCGAGATGCCGGGGCTCGTCCAGGACGGCCTCCAGCGCATCGCGAAGATGCAGAACGCCGACGGCGGCTGGGGCTGGTTCAGCCACGACGAGAGCGAGCTGGAGCTGACGGCGTACGTGCTCTACGGCCTCTCCGAGACCCGCCGGGCCGGGTTTGCGATCGAGGCGCGCGTGGCGAACCGGGCGGCCGAGTTCCTGAGGACCCAGGGCAAGGCGCTCGACCTGGATTACGTCCGTCCCCGCGAGGTGGTGCGTGGGGTGGGCCCCGATCGCCTCGCGTCGGCGGTGTGGGCCCTGCAGGCCTGGCAGGGGGCTCCTCAGGCCTTGAAGGACAGGCTGTACGCCAAGCGCTCTTACCTCTCCAACTACGGTCTGGCCCTGGCGGCGCTCGCCCTCTCGGACGAGCCGGCGCGGGGCCGTGCCCTCTGGGAGGAGCTCAAGGGCCATGCGAAACGCTCGGGCACCCAGGTGTGGTGGGCGAGCCATGCGGAGGCCTACTCCTGGTACGACCTCGACACCGAGACGACGGCCTACGCCCTGCAGGCCGCGCTGCGCCTCGAACCCAACGCCCCCGAGATCCAGGGAGGCATCCGCTGGCTCCTGGCCACCCGGCAGGGGGAGCGTTGGCTTAGCACCAAGGACACGGGCGCCATCGTGATCGCCTTCGCCGAGGCGACCAGCCACGCGGCGCAGGCGGGCATTCCCACCGGAGGCGACGTCTCGGTCGACGACCATGCCGTCCAGGCCCTCTCCTTCGAGGGAGCGGCGCGCTGGACGGGCGGCATGGCGAGGTTCGGGAGCGATCGCCTCCAGCCCGGGCGCCACACGGTCACGGTGCGATCGCAGGGCACGGGCGAGCTGCCTTTCTCGGGCCTCCTGTCGTACGTGTTCGGCCAGGAGGACATCCCGGCCAAGGCCTCCGAGCAGCTCTCCGTGAAGCGGGACTATTTCCTCATGGACCCGAAGGCCTTCGCCGAGAGCCAGAAGGCCGGCACGGCCGGCGGGCGCACCATCGACCCGAAGGTCCTGGACAAGCTGCCCCGGATCCAGGGCAGCGTGAAGAGCCAGGAGCGGGTGCTCGTCCGCCTCACGGTCGAGGCGAAGGACCGACTGCGCTACCTCCTGCTGGAGGATCCTCTGCCTGCCGGAGCCGAGGTCCTGGATGAGGCCAACCATGGCTGGTGGAGCGCGCAGACGGTGCGGGACGAGAAGATGGTCTTCTTCCAGGATCAGCTCGCCACGGGCTCGACGACCTTCTACTACGTCATGCGGCCGCAAATTCCTGGCCGTTTCCACGTGCTGCCGGCCGTGATCGAGGGCATGTATTCCCCGGAAGTCCGGGCCCGCGGGGCGGAGACCCGGCTGGAGATTCGAGAGTGACACGGGCTGGGTGGGCCGCCGTTTGTCTCCTCGTCCTGATCCTCGGGGTCGGGGCCTGGTGCCGGCGTCCCTTCCAGGCGGAGTTGGCCATGTTCCGTACCAGTCTTGCCGAGCGTAGCCCCGAGCAACGCGACAACATCCAGCGCGCCGCCACCGCCCTCGACGGGGCCGTCCTGGAGCCTGGCGAGGAGTGGTCCTTCAACCGCCGGGTCGGTCCCCGGACTCCCGAGCGCGGCTACTGCAAGGCGCCCGCCTTCCTCGAGCAGGACCTGACCGAGAGCGTGGGGGGCGGCATCTGCCAGGTCTCGTCCACGGTCTACAACGCGGCGGCCCTTGCGGGCCTCGGCATCGTCGAACGGCACCCCCACCAGCGCCGGGTCCAGTCCGTTCCGCCGGGGCGGGATGCCACCGTCTGGTACGGCAAGGCGGACCTGCGCCTCGTGAACCGCTCCGGGGCCCCTGTCCGCCTGAGCGCGAGAGTCGAGGACGAGATGCTGACCGTGCGGTTCTGGGGCGACGATCCGGGAGCCCGGAGCATCCGCTTGCAGACGTACCCCGTGGCGGCCTCCCTGGCGGGACGTCGGGTCTTTCGCACGGTGCGGCAGGTCTCGGTCCCCGGAGCCGGCTCGCAGCAAGAGACGCTCTCCGAGGATGCCTACGTGACGGCGACCGGCCGGGAGGCACGACGATGACCTTCACGGAATCGCCGGGGCTCACGCCCCTCGCGGCCGAGCCAACCGCTCCGACCGTCTCGTCGGAGGTCCGCGCCGAGCAAATGGAAATGTTGGTGTCCCAGGCGAACGCCGGGACGGTGACCTTCCTCGTCAACGCGGGCATCCTGTGCATGGTGCTCTGGCAGGCCGTGCCGCATGGTCGCCTGCTGGGTTGGTATGGCCTCGTCTTGCTGCTGGGAGCGTGCCGCATCGCCGTGGTGGCCGCCTACCGTCGCGAGCCCAAGGCCATGCGCGGCCGAGCGCGCTGGCTCGGGTTTGCCATGGCGGGTAGCCTGGCGGCGGGGGTGCTCTGGGGCATGGCGGGCACGCTCCTGATCCCGGCGGGCAACCTGATGGATCAGATGTTCGTGGCCATTCTGCTCGCCGGAATGGCAGCCGGAGCCCTGCCCCTGCTCTCGGCCATCTGGGAGGTCTACCTCGCCTACGCCATCCCGGCGCTCTTGCCGTTCACCCTGTGGCTCGCCTGGCAGCCCGATGCCGTGCACCACGCCACGGGGGGCCTCATCGCCATCTTTTTGGTCATGATGGCCTTTGCCTCGCGGCGCTACTACGTGATGGTCAACGAGACGCTGCACTTGCGCTTCGAGAACGAGCAGTTGCAGCAGAGCCTGAACGACGCCAAGGTTCATGCCGAGGTCGCCGCCGAGGAGTTGCAGTCCGAGATGGCGGACCGTCGCAAGGCGGAGGCGGCTCTCTGGCAGAGCGAGGCACGGTTCCAGAAGCTCATCGACCAGGCGGCGGACGCCTTTTTCCTGCTCGATCTCGAGGGGCGCATCTGCGAGGCCAACCAGCAAGC
>DATNQJ010000209.1:0-3398 GCA_036704085.1 Stenomitos sp. | reverse complement strand
CGCGCGCTCGGAGCCGCCAGGGCGAGGCTCCGGATGTTGCCCTGCTCCGAGGCTGCGACGAGCGCCGGCAGGGCCGCCTCGCGCTCGGCGAGTACGCCCACCTGCGAGACCCCGTGCGCGTTGAGGTAGGCCACCGCGGCGAGGAAATCGTACTTGCTCTTGAGGTCCGGCGTGAGCGTGCCACCGCTGCCGCCCTTGCCGCGCTCCTCGAGCACGAGCACGTCAAAGCGCGGCGAGAGCCACTGGGCCAGGGAGGCGATCGCGAACCCCTCGCGGGTCGAGGCCCACCCCGGTGCGATCACCAGGCCGATCCCCCCCTTGCCCGGGAGGTAGGTCGACCGCAGCGTGACCCCGTCGGTGGTCGTCAGGCTGACCTCCTGGGCGCCCGGACCGTAGGCGAGGCGCTGGTGAGGCAGGGTGTAGCCGGGCGCTCCGGAGAGCGTCCCGCGATAGGAGGCCTGGGCCCACAGCACCCACCCCGAGGCCAGGAGCACCACGGCAGCCGCCGGATAGGCCATCTCCCGGGCGTAGCCCCGCTGCACGGCCACCAACGCCGTCGCCACCGCGAGGCCCGCGTTCACCAGGGCGAAGCCGGTCGCAAACAGCGGGTGCTCGTCGCAGACCGGGCTCAGGAACTGCAGCACCCAGGCCAGGAGCAGGCTGGCGCCCAGCGCTCCGGCCAGGGAGAGAAAGGTCCGATCATCGACGGCAGGGGCGCGCATGGCCTTGGGACGGCTGGTCCCGGGGCGACGCTGGGAGCCGACGACACGCTCGCGGCTGGTGCGGGGATCCGATCCGGGGGTGGCAGGCAATGTCAAACCTCGTCTTGAAGCGCAAGGACGGTTCATTATAAGCGTCTCCCGGAGGGCTCGGCAACGGAAGGCCCGATCCAAGCAGGGTTTCAGGCCCCATGGCAGCGGGTATGCGGGGGTTATGAACAAAGCGCTGATCGTCGTCCTGGGGCTCGGGCTCGTCGGCGGGGGGCTCTTCGGAGCCGATGCCCGCAATCAGGCCGCCTTGCGCCTCATCGTCCAGAATGCCGCCGCGGAGAAGCCCCCCATGAAAGGAGTGACCTTCAAGGTCCCCTTCGTGCCGGATCCGCCGCCCAAGAAGGCCTACACCACCCTTTACCCGCAGCACTTCACCTGGGGAACCGATGCGGTGCTGAAGTACTACGACCTGGATGGGGGCTACTGGCAGACCAACGGCATCAACCTCAACGACGGCCAGGAGATCAAGAAGGACGAGGAGGAGTGGCGCGCCCACTTCCGCTTCAAGTCCAACCCGGCCTCGGATCCTCTGCATCCGGGTCACTCACTGTTGGCGATCAGCTCTCCGCAGCACCGGGTCACCTTTGCGCCGTTGGGGCAGGTGGAGTTCGACGCGGTCCGCACCATCCCGGCGAACCGCTGGCTGACGCCCACCGCGAACGAGCAGGCGGCGGTCTGGAACGTCAAGCCGGGCGACGTGATCGGCGTGCGCATCGACGCCCGGGAGATGCAGGGGGCGGGGTCGGCCAAGGGCAAGCCCCAGACCTTCATCGCGAAGGTGCTGATTCAAAAGCTGTCTCATGACTCGGTGCGGTTCGACTACGTGTACCGGAACGACGGCAAGCTGGAGTTCCCGAAGCCGAACCGGGATGCGGAAGAGGAGTAGCCGGCCTAGTCGTCCTGAAACCGCGCGATGAGCTCCTGAATCTCTGCGCGCAGCTCCGCGCACAGCGCGTGCCCCTCCTCGAAGACCCACTCCCCGCCCACGGTGGTCGCCTCCAGGAGCTGTCGCAGCCGGGCGGTGGCGACGTAATCATCCAGCCAGTAGCGACCGGGCCCCACCTGCACCTCGCGGACCTCGATCACCTTGCCCCACAGGCTCTGGTCGAAGACCACGGCCTCCCCGGTGCTCAGCTCCACGCGATGCGTGGTGACGAGGTCGACCTCCGGCTCGAACATCCGCCCCTCCTCCTCTCACGACACCCATGGCGCATTCTAGCACCCGGCAGACCGGCCAAGCATGCCATCCGCCATCCTGCCATGGGATTAAATCTTCTTGAAATCCCGTCCTCCGCGCCGCCATGCGGGTATAGTGGCCCTAAGGCAAGAAGGGAGGGCCCCATGGAAATCGATTCCATCGTCATCGAACGGGAAGACGGGCCTCTCTTCTGCGGCATCCTCTTCTACGAGCACGCAGCCGCGCCCCAGTACCTGCCCTGGACCGTCGACCTCGAGAACCCCGACAAGATCGTCCTCAAGCTGTTTCCACCCGACGCCGAGGACAACCTCACCGTCGTGCAAGAGCACTACGAAACCATGGCGGGCGCCATCGTCCAGCAGGTCATGCAGCGTCAGCACTGACGACCAACCGGCCCGATCCTCCTCATGATGGCCTAAACATGCCGTCTTGCCGAGCGTTGTCCGCGGGCAGGCGGGGTGTTACCATGGCCAGGGATCTGAACGCTCCGGGGGCGCAGGCCTCGCGGAGCGAACCTATTAAGGGCCCATCTCGTCAGGAGAAGCAGCATCCCCGTAGTCGTGGATAAAGGATGGCGCATGAACCGTACGCTTTGGAAGGCCGCGCTCTCAGCCGGCTTGATCGTCTCCCTGGCCGCCCCCGCGTGGGCCGATCCCGCTCCGTTGGAGCTGGTCCAGCGCACCCTCGCCGCGCAGGGCTCCGTCACCTACACGGGCACCCGCGTGCAGCTCTTGACCCGGCAAAACCTGAACCTCAAGGCCATCATGCGGGTCTTCTTCCAGGATGACCACAACTACCGCGTCACCGTCCAGGAGCCCAGCCCCCTCAACGGCGTCAACCTCTGGATGAAGGACAACCGCGCCAACGTCTTCTTCCCGGCGGAGAACCTGCTCTTCAAGAACGACAACCCCACCGGCAGCAACGAGGCCGCGAGCACCATCTTCGGGCAGGTGTCGGCCAATCCCAGCTGGCTGTCGCGCAACTACTCGCTCCGGATCGTCCCGGAGAGCGAGGTGCCCAACCAGATCGTCGCCATGACGCCCTGCTACGTCCTCGAGGCCGAGCCCCTGCGCGGCTACGTCACCCCGGGCCACCGGTTCTGGATCTCGAAGGACAGCTACCAGGTCCTCAAGGAGGAGCGCACCTGGGGCAAGGGGGTCACTCCCTACTTCTCGAGCTACTACGAGGACTTCCTGCCGACCAGCCAGGTCAACACGGCCGTCGGCCTGCCCGCCTCCAAGCTCAACACGGTCCAGCTCCAGCAGGATCAGAAGAACTCCTTTGTCGCCTACAAGAGCGTGGCCGAGGCCGAGCAGGCCCTGGGCTCCAAGATCGTGCTGCCGAGCTACGTGCCGGCGGGCTTCCAGCTGCATAGCCTGCAGTTCGCGAGCCTCTTCGGGACGCGCATCACGCTCCTTCACTACACCGAC
>DATNQJ010000208.1:0-9229 GCA_036704085.1 Stenomitos sp. | reverse complement strand
CGGGCCTTGCCCCGGGAGCGCACGGCCCCCATGAGCATGGGGCCGCTCCCTCGGGCCACGATCAGCCCGATCATGGGGCCATGATCCGGGACTTCCAGCGCCGGTTCTGGGTGTGCCTGATCCTGACGCTGCCCCTCATGGCCCTCTCACCCATGATCCAGGGCTTTCTCGGTCTGGGGACTGCGTGGCGGTTCCCCGGCGACACCTACTGGCTCTTCGCCCTCTCGAGCCTCGTCTTCGGGTACGGCGGCTGGCCGTTCCTCGCGGGCATGGTCGCGGAGGTGCGCGATCGCCAGCTCGGGATGATGACCCTCATCGCGGTGGCCATCACCACCGCCTACCTCTACAGCGCCGCGACGGTCTTCGGGTTGCGGGGCATGGACTTCTTCTGGGAGCTGGCGACCCTGATCGACGTGATGCTCCTGGGGCACTGGATCGAGATGCGCTCGGTGATGGGAGCCTCCCGGGCCCTGGAGGCCCTGGTGCGCCTGATGCCGGCCCATGCCCACTTGCGCATGCCGGACGGGTCGCTCGAGGACGTCCCGACCGGCGAGCTGCACGTGGGCGATCGCGTCCTGGTCAAGCCGGGCGAGAAGGTCCCCGCCGACGGCGACGTCGTCGAGGGCGAGACCTCGGTCAACGAGTCCATGCTCACGGGCGAGTCGCGCCCCGTTTACAGGCATGCCGGCGACCGGGTGATCGGCGGCTCCGTCAACGGGGAAGGCTCGGTGACCATCGCGGTCCGTCACACGGGCCATGACTCCTACCTCGCGCAGGTCATCCGGCTCGTGCAGGAGGCCCAGGCGAGCAAGTCCCGCACCCAGGATCTCGCCAGCCGGGCCGCCCAGTGGCTCACGGTCGTGGCCCTGGGGGGCGGCGCCCTCACCTTCTTCGCCTGGGCTGTCTTCCTGCGCTCGGATTTGGCCTTTGCCCTGGAGCGGACCGTGACGGTGATGGTCATCGCCTGTCCGCATGCCCTGGGAGTGGCCGTTCCCCTGGTGGTGGCCATCTCGACGACCCTGGCCGCGACCCACGGCCTCTTGATCCGCGATCGCACAGCCTTCGAGCGAGCCAAGGACCTCCAGGCCATTCTCTTCGACAAGACCGGCACGCTCACCGAGGGCAAGTTCGGGGTCACGGACGTCCTCACCTGGTCCTCGCTGGACGAGCCGGCGCTGTTGCGCCTGGCAGGCGCCATCGAGGTGCGCTCGGAGCATCCCATCGCCAAGGGCATCGTCGCGTCGGCCAAGAACGTCCCGCCGATCGAGCGCTTCCGGGCGATCCCGGGCCAGGGGGCCGAGGGCCGGGTGGAGGGCCATGACGTCCAGGTCGTCAGTCCGGGCTACCTGCGTGCGCATGGCCTCACGGTGACGGACCCCCGGGTGGACGTTCTCGCATCCCAGGGCAAGACGGTCATCTTCGTGGTGGTGGACGGCGAGCTCATGGGGGCCGTCGCCCTGGCGGACCTGATCCGCCCCGAGTCCAGGCTTGCGATCGATCGCCTCAAAGCCATGGGGGTGCACCCCATGATGCTGACGGGGGACAACCGCCTGGTCGCCAGGTGGGTGGCCGACGAGATCGGCATCGCGGAGTACTTCGCCGAGGTCCTGCCCCAGGACAAGGCCGCCAAGGTCCGGGAGGTCCAGGCGCGGGGCCTGACGGTCGCCATGACGGGCGACGGGGTCAACGACGCGCCGGCGCTCGCCCAGGCAGACGTGGGCATCGCCATCGGGGCGGGCACCGACGTCGCCATCGAGACGGCGGACATCGTCCTCATCCGCAGCGATCCGCAGGACGTGGTGGCCATCCTCGAGCTCTCCCGCGCCACCTACCGCAAGATGGTGCAGAACCTGGCCTGGGCCACGGGCTACAACGTCGTGGCCATTCCCCT
This sequence comes from Stenomitos sp., assembly GCA_036704085.1. Lineage (GTDB taxonomy): Bacteria > Cyanobacteriota > Sericytochromatia > S15B-MN24 > UBA4093 > DATNQJ01. Next base: position 7,338 of record DATNQJ010000208.1, on the reverse strand, counting down.
GGCGGCAGGCGTGCTTTACGGGATGGGGATCACCCTCACCCCGGCCGTGGGCGCCCTCTTGATGTCGGTGAGCACGGTGATCGTGGCCCTCAATGCCCGCTTGTTGAATTACGACACGTTGTAGATTGCCCAGGGCCCGCCCGCCGGCGTGATCCCGTTGCCAGATAGGACGCCATGGCAATGGCGTGTTTCAATATCCGTAAAATCTACGGATCCCTCACGCAACGATTCTTCATTCTACTGACAACCGTCGTCCATACGTAGCAGGAGGTGGGGCATGCGGAGCAGCGGCCTGGAGGGGCGGGGATATGCGGTTCTGGACGTCCTCGTGTGGCGAGGCCTCCCGATTCTGTTGCTGGCCCTGGTGATCTCACTCGTCAAGCCGGCCCACGCCAATCCGATCTTCGCCCGTCAGACGGGGTTCAGCTGCAACACCTGCCACTTCCAGCACGTGCCGAAGCTCAACGCCTTCGGTCGCCGGTTCAAGGCCGGGGGGTACTCCCTGACCACCCAGCCGGTGATCGACGGGGAGGGCCTCAGCCTGCCGCCCACCCTCAACGCGGCCCTCAAGCTGAGCGCCCAGTACACCGATGAGCGGACCTTGCCCCAGGATCTTCCGGGCAAGATCGAGTTCCCGCCTCATCACGGCGCAGCCCTGCTGGTCGGGGGACGCCTCGCCGAAGGAGTGGGCGGCTTTGTCGAATACGACGGGGCCCTCGGCACGGGCAAGGTCGCCTTCACCCATGCCGCGCCCTGGGGGATCGGCACGGCGGGTGTCGCTCCCTTCGTCACCGACATGAGCGGCCCCATGACCGGTTTCGAGCTCCTGAACACGGGCGTCTACGACATGGACAAGCCCTTCGGGCGGGCGGCTAGCCCCGTCACGGGCGCCAACTCGAACCTCAACCTCGCGACCCACGCCACCGGCATGAGCCTCTACCTCGCCAACGACCAGTGGAACGTCGCCTACACCCCCTTCGCGGCGACGGATGCAGGCCAGACGACGGGCCTGAACCTCTCGCAGTACGCGCGGGCAGCGTTCACGCCCAACCTCTTCGGCTGGGATCTGGGACTCGGCGCCGGCTACGTCTGGGGCGCAACCAGCATCGCCTCCACCAGCACCACTCCCTCCATGCCGGGAATGCCCGGGATGGCCATGTACCGGATCCAACACGCGGACGAGGCTCCGGCCCAGGCCGCCGCGACCATCCGCACCCGGGCGTGGTTCGTCGATGCCCAGGCCCAGGGGCGCCTCTTCGACCATGACCTGGGCCTCTACGCCGTCTACGGCGTGGGAGACGAGCATGGCACCGAGAACCTGTACGGCGGCATCGACGTCCGCCCGGTGGGCTGGGGCGTCAACGCCGAGTACAGCCTCTGGCCTCGGCTGGGGCTGCTTGCGACCTACGGGCAATACGACAACGGCGACCCATATGACAACGGCTACGATCAGACCGGGGTCGGCCTGAGCTTCGCGCTCACCCAGAACATCCTGCTCGAGCCCATGTACGAGGTCTTCACGGGGGACTCCCGCCCGGTGGACAACCGCTTCACCTTCCGGATGCTCACCGTTTTCTAGCGGTGCAGGGTCGTGACCGGGGCCTCCTCGCGGGCGAAGACGATCGAGAACTCGCGCCGCCGCGTCCAGGCCGCCAGGACCCAGGCCGTCGTGAGCGCATAGAGGAGGTGGGCCACGAAGAACTCCCAGGTAGGCGAGAGGACCTGGACCAAGATCGGGGCGAGGCCCTGGGTGAAGAGCCGCAGACCCGAGAAGACCCACAGCATGGCCCCCCAGCCGATGGCGTAGAGGGTCTCCCAGGCGAAGGATCGGATCCGGCGCGGCACGTAGGCCGCGATGATCACCCCGTAGGCCAGACCCCACAGGGCCGACACGATCAGGTGGATGACGAGGCCCGCGACGCTCGCGCCGCCAAAGTCCACGGGGATGGTGGCGAGGCTCGAGGGCGGCCGGTAACCGGGCAGCGTCGCTCCGATGGCGTTGATAGGCGTCCAGTACCCATGCCCCTGCATGCCGAAGCTGAGCATGAGGAAGCCTGCCATGACCACCCCGCCGATGAGGCCAGCAACCGCGCATTTGCCCCACCAGCTTCGGGGGATGTCCCGCAGATCTCTCGTCATCTCTACCTCCTGAGAAGGTCAGAGGAAGTGTTGTGATTTGCCAGGCACCACCCTATCCTGAAGTCGGTTTCCCGTTCAAGAAGGAACCGGAGATAGGGAGGACCAGGCATGCCGGAGTTGCCCGAGGTCGAGACCCTCCGCCGCGATCTCTTGTCGGTGGTCTGCGGTCGGCGCATCACGGCCGTGACCCTGGTCGAGCCCCTGGTGGTGAAGCATCCGGATCCGGGCGACTTCGTGCGCGGCCTGACAGGGCAGACGATCGACGACGTCGAGCGGCATGCCAAGTACCTCCAGCTGCACCTCCGGTCGGGATCGAGCTGGGTGGTGCACCTGATGCTGGAGGGCCAGTTCTTCTACCAGCCCTCCGGAACCGCGCTCGCCTCTGACATCAAGCTCGTGGTGCAGCTGGACGACGGCCACCAGCTGGTCCTCCGGGACGTGGTCGGCCTCGCGCGCACCTTCCTGGTCACCGAGGAGGAGCTCGACACGGTCCTCAAGTTCGACGCCTTGGGACCGGAGCCCCTCGAGCCCGGCTTCACGTACGCGTGCTTCTTGAGCCGCCTGCACCGCCGGACGGGGATGATCAAGCCCCTCTTGCTGGATCAGAAGGTGATCGCGGGCATCGGGAACGTCTACGCGGACGAGGCCCTCTTCCGGGCGCGCCTGCATCCCAAGCGCAAGGCCAACACCTTGACCGAGTCGGAGCTGAAGCGCCTCTACGCCTCCATCCGCGAGGTGCTGCAGGAGGGCGTCCAGCACCGGGGCACCAGCGCGACGCGCGGGCTCTATCGCGATATCTGGGGACAGAAGGGCCACTACCAGGACCGACTGGCCGTCTTTCGGCGCCAGGGCAAGGCCTGTACCGGCTGCCAGGGCAACGTGGAGCAGATCCAGGTGGGGGGACGGGCGACCTTCATCTGCCCGTCCTGCCAGGTGGAGGCGGTGCCTAGTGCCGCCGGTGCAAGAGGTCGATGACGGGCTCGCCCACCGTGGGGTGCCACTCGCCGGCAGCCACGCCCGCGATGTGGGCGCAGGCCACGCCGGGCTGCGGACCCAGGGCGTCGATGCGGTCCTTGTAGGCGCGCAGCCCGTCGCGGAAGGCCGTGAGCTCCTGGATCTTGGCGTCCAGCATGGAGAGCTTGTCCTCCAAGAGGCGGCTCACGTGACCGCACGGGGCCGTGCCGCTCGCCCAGAGATCCACGATGTCCTTGATCTCGTTCAGGCTGAGCCCCAGGGCCTTGGCGTTCAAAATGAAGCGGAGCCGCTCGACGTCCGACTCGGCGTAGCGCCGATAGCCGGACTCCGTCCGCTCCGGCTCGCTCAGGAGGCCGAGATCCTCGTAGTAACGGATGGTCTTGGGGTTGGTCCCGACCCGCTTGGCCAGATCCCCGATGTATAGCCCTTGCGCCATGTTGCGTCTCCTTTGCAGGCACCCTACCCCCATCATGGCCTTCCAGTCAACTGGAAGGTCAATCCCGGCCATGCCCCTTGACCTGCCCGCGCACTGGAAGGTCTATGCTGACCGCGTCACACCGGGCCCCGCCCTGTTATGGAGAATTGCCCTTATGGAACCTTTGAACGTCTTGACCCCGGAGTCCGCCCCGATGACCGCGACCCTCGCCATCGACGGCATGACGTGCGGCGGGTGTGCCGCCAAGGTGCGCCGCACCCTGACGGCCTTGCCCGGCGTGGTGGCCGCCACCGTGGAGCTCGCGACGCACCGCGCGACGGTGGGCTACGATCCTGCCCTGGTGAGCCTCGAGTCCATCACGCATGCCGTCGCGGCGCTGGAGTACGACGTCCGGCCCGTATAAGCTGCGGATTGACCTTCCAGTTTCCGGGAAGGTGTAAGGTAGTTCCAGAGGCCTCAAAGGGGCCGGAAGGAAGACACCATGGAAACCACCACTCCCGTCCAGCCGGACGGATCCTCGACCACCCTGCTCCTGCACGGCATGACCTGCGCCTCCTGCGCGGCACGCGTCGAGCGCGCCCTGAAGAAGGTGCCCGGCGTCGTGGAGGCGAACGTCAACTATGCCGCCGAGACGGCCACGGTCTCCCTGGCTCCTGGTCAAGCGACCGTCCAGGACCTGGTCGCGGCCGTGGATGCCGCGGGCTACCAGGCCGAGCCCCTGGTCCAGGAGGCCGCCCCGCCGCCGGAGGAACGCACGGCCGAGAAGGATCGGGAGCTCGCCGAGCTGAGCCGACGGCTCCTCGTCGCGGCCCTCCTGACCCTGCCGGTCTTCGTCATCGGCATGGTGCCGGCCTTCATGTTTCCCGGCCATGCGTACCTGCTCTTCCTCTTGACCACCCCGGTCCAGTTCTGGGCCGGCGGCCCCATCCTCAAGAGCGCCTACAAGGCCGTGCGCCACCTCAGCGCCAACATGGACGTGCTGGTCGCCATCGGGACGCTCGCGGCCTACCTCTACAGCGTCTATACGACCTTCTTCGCAGGCCCTCACTACCACGGCCACACCTACTACGAGACGGCCGCGGTCATCATCACGCTCATCCTGTTCGGGCGGTACCTGGAGGCCCGCGCCAAGGGGCGCACGTCGGCCGCCATCCAGCAACTGATGGGCCTCAAGCCCAAGACGGCCCGGGTGATCCGGGGCGAGACCGAAGTGGACGTGCCGGTGGAGGCCCTCGCGGTCGGCGATCGCATCCAGGTGCGCCCCGGCGAGAAGATCCCCACCGACGGCGTGCTCGAAAGCGGCCACTCGACGGTCGACGAGTCCATGCTCACCGGCGAGAGCCTGCCCGTCGAGAAGCACGCGGGCGATCCCGTCATCGGGGGCACGCTCAACCGCACGGGCAGCTTCGTCTTCAAGGCCACCCAGGTGGGCGCGGGGACGGCCCTCGCCCAGATCATCCGTCTGGTCCAGGAGGCCCAGGGCACCAAGGCTCCCATCCAGCGCCTGGCGGATCAGGTCTCGGCCGTGTTCGTGCCCGTGGTGGTCGCCATCGCCCTCTTGACCTTCGTCGCCTGGTTCGCTATCGGCTCGCCCGGCAACTGGGGCGCGGCCCTCACCAGCATGGTCGCCGTGCTCGTCATCGCCTGCCCCTGCGCCATGGGCCTCGCCACGCCGACGGCCATCATGGTGGGCACGGGCCAGGGGGCGTCCATGGGCGTCCTCATCAAGGGGGGCGACACCCTGGAGCAGGTCCAGCGCCTGACGACCATCGTCTTCGACAAGACGGGGACGCTCACCGAAGGCAAGCCCTCCCTGGCAGACGTGCGGGCCTACGGCCTCGACGAGGCGACCCTCTTGGGCCTGGTGGCGAGCGCGGAGCGGGGCTCCGAGCACCCGGTGGCCGAGGCCATCGTCCAGGGAGCCAAGGAGCGCGGGATCGCCCTGCAGGGGGCGGACCACTTCGAGGCCATCACCGGGGCGGGCATCGAGGCCCGGGTCGCGGGCCGGGACGTGCTGGTGGGCACGGTGCGCCTGATGGCCGAGCGCGGCGTGCTCCTTCCCGAGGAGGCGCGCGCTCAGGCCATCCTCCTGGAGAACGCAGGCAAGACCGTCATGCTCGTGGCCCTCGAGGGCGCCTTGGCCGGCGTGTTGGCCGTCTCCGACACCGTCAAGCCGCATGCGGCCGAGGCCATCGCCCACCTCAAGCGCGAGGGGCTCGAGGTCGTCATGATCACGGGCGACAACTGGCGCACGGCCGAGGCCATCGGTCGCGCGGTCGGCATCGACAACGTCCTCGCCCAGGTCCTGCCCCGGGACAAGGTCAACGAGGTCAAGCGCCTGCAGTCCGAGGGCAAGGTCGTGGGCATGGTGGGTGACGGTATCAACGACGCCCCGGCCCTCGCGCAGGCCGACACGGGGATTGCCATCGGCACCGGCACGGACGTGGCCATGGAGGCCTCGGACCTGACGTTGGTCTCGGGCGACGTGCGCGGGGTCGCGACCGCGATCGCCCTCTCGCGAGCCACCCTCCGCACCATCCGGCAGAACCTCTTCTGGGCCTTCATCTACAACATCCTGGGCATCCCCGTGGCGGCCCTCGGCCTCCTGAACCCGATGATCGCCGCCGGGGCCATGGCCTTCAGCTCGGTCTTCGTGGTGACCAACTCGCTGCGGCTGGGGCGCTTCCGCCCGTAGGCCCCGAGCCTTCCTTGTCCCTTGCCTTGCGGGGCGGGCGCGGCTACAACGATGCCAGTGGAGTCATGATCCGGCCGTCCGGGCGCGGTCGGATCACCTGAAAGGGGGGCATCCGTGGCTGAATCCAAGGTCAACGAGCAGGAGCGCCTGCGCATCCTCATGATGGGCCCCATCACCGACGAGTACCGGGGCAACGCCGACGATCTCATCGCCCAGCTCAACTACCTGCGCAGCACGGAGCTGGTGGCTGAACTCCAGTACAAGCACCACGCCTACATGGCCATCAGCATGCTGCTGCCGGGCGTCAAGACCGAGTTTCTCGAACATGCGGCCGCCGAGGCGCGGCATGCGGACATGTTAGCCGAACGCATCCAGCAGCTGGGCGGGGTGCCGGTCTTCCGGCCCGAGGAGATCGCGAAAAAGGCCAACAAGCAGCATATCCAGGCCTCGGAGGCCCCGTCCCTCGAGGGCATGATCCGCGAGAACCTCGAGGTCGAGCGCGAGCAGATCAAGGCCTATACCGCCCTCATCCGGGAGGTGGGGTTCAACGATCCGACCACCCGGCGGGTGCTCGAGGTCATCCTCCAGGAGACGGAGACGCACGCCGCCGAGCTGCGGGATCTGCTGCAGCATCGGGCGCAGACGGAACACCGGTAGATCCGTGGGGACTGCGCTCGACAACCCCCCGGGGTCGAGCGCAGCATGGCGAGTCATGGATTGGTGTCGGCTGACCCCCCAGCAAGCGGCCTCGGAGCTCGGAGTCGATCCGGCCCGGGGCCTGTCGGCTGCCGAGGCGGCCGAGCGATTGACCCGCCATGGCCCGAATGCCTTGCCCCGCTCGCCGGCCCCCTCCGTCTGGACCTTGCTCCTGCGGCAGGTGACCAACTTCATCGTCCTGCTCCTGGCGCTCGCCGCCCTCATCTCCTTCGTGCTCGGGCACGTGGCGGATGGCTTCGCCATCCTCGTGGCCCTGGCCCTCAACGTCGTGGTGGGCTTCCTCATGGACTATCGGGCCGAGCGCGACATCGCGGCCCTGCAGTCCCTCACCGCGCCGCACGCCCGCGTGCGGCGGGACGGCAACGTCCTGGAGGTC
>DATNQJ010000207.1:0-4960 GCA_036704085.1 Stenomitos sp. | reverse complement strand
AGCGTCCGCGCGAGGAGGCGCTCGGCATCTTGCTCGAGGTCCCCCGCGAGCAGGAGTGAGCTCTCGCGGTACTTGAGCTTGAGCACCACCGAGTTGTTGTTGCAGTCCGAGTGCGTGCCATGCCAGACGTGAGCCGGCGGGCCCAGGACTTCGAGCGAAAGGCCGGGTTCCAGCTCCGCCACGAGCCCCGCCGAGACGACCCGAAACGGCACGTGCCGCTCGAGCATGGCCGCGAGGAAGGCGTCGTACAGGGGGTTGCCGCGGGTCGATTGTCCGCCGTCCCAGACCGTCTCCACCGGCATGGAGCGGACGATGCTCGCCGCCCCGCCCACATGATCCGCATGGGGATGCGTGAGCACGAGCCCCGCCAGGCGGTTGACCCCTTGGCGCCTCAGGAAGGGGACGATGACGCGAGTGCCCGCATCACCTCCCTCCCAGGCCGGACCGGTGTCGATGACGTACCATTGGCCGCCCGGTGTCTTGAGGACCATGCCGTCCCCCTGTCCGATGCTCAGGACGTACAACTCGAGCGCTCGATCGGGGAGGCGCAGGAGGGGCATGAAGGCCATCAGGACAAAGCACGCCATGGCTCGTCCCTGCCGACCCCGCTCGAGGGTCCAGACGCCCAGCAGGAGCAGCGCGTACATCGCGGCGCAGGCGGCCCCCGACAAGGCGGCAAGGTAGAGGCTGGCTCCCGGAAGGCGGTTCATCACCTCGACGCTGCCCGTGAGCAGAGCGAGGATCCACTCGACGGGCTTGAAGAAGGCGTGGACGCACAGGCTCAGTCCGAAGGGGCTCAACGCGAGGCTGATGAGGAGCAGGCCGGCTCCGGCGAGCGTCAAGGCCTCGATGGCGAACACGGCCACCAGGTTCGCGACGAGGGTCCAGGCGGAGAGCTGGCCGAACGTCATGAGTTGCAGCGGGGTCACCCAGAGGGCGGCCGCCAGGGTGGTGGCGATCGCCTGGCTCCAGAACTCGCCGAGGCCGCGCAGCCGCTCGGCGATGAGCGGGGAGGTGTGCTGCAGGGCGAAGGTGGCGAGCACGCTGAACTGGAACCCCATGTCGAAGAGCCACGCCGGGCGATAGACCAGCATGCCCCAGGTGGCGAGCAACAGGGGCAGCCAGCGTCGGCTCCGGCGCTGGGCCCCCCAGACCACCAGTGACAGGCTCGCCATCACGATGGCCCGGACCACCGAGGGCGGCAGTCCCGTCATGAGGCCGTAGAAGGCGATCGCCCCGAAGCAGAGCGGTACGGCCAGGCGACGCGAAAGACCGAAGCTCTCGCAGAGGCCCTTGAGGGCCCCGACGATGAGCAGGATCTGCGCCCCCGAGACCGCGAGCAGGTGTCCCAGGCCCAGGGTCCGGAAGGCATCGCTCGTCTCGGGATCGATGGGCGAGGCGCCACTTCCGAGCAGGAGGCTCCCGAGCAGGCTCGCTTGGGAGGCCGGGAGCTGGCGAGCGAGTTCGCCCATGCAGCGATCCTTGAGGGCGATCGCGCTGCCTTGTAGGCTCCAGGGAGCAGGCTCGAGCACTTGCAGCCGGTGCGCGGCCAGCGTGGAGAAGATCCCCTGGCGGGCCAGGAAGTCCTGGTACGAGAACTCACCGGGGTTCATGGCGGGACTCGGACGGTTGAGGCTTCCTTCCATGCGCACGAGCGTTCCGTAGCACGGCCGCTCATGGCCCTGGTAACGCGCCATGAGGCGCCCGTGGGCCGCTTGGTGCCAGGGAGCGGCCAACTCTCGCACCTGAAGCTCAAACCTCCAGCCGTTCGACGTGGGCAAGGGATCGCTCGCGACGCGCCCCACCAGGACGACCCAGCGCCGAGGGGCCAGACGCGAGAGGTCCGTGGGGCCCTCCACCGGGAGGCGTGCCTGGGTCCATGCCCCCGAGAGCGCCCACGCGGCCGCTATCCAGCAAAGGAGGCGGACGGGCCGAGAGCCGCGTGCCCCCAGCCCGCCGAGCACGAGGAGCATCCCCAGCAGGGCCAGAGCCCATGGTCCCAAGCGGAGGGGCCAGAGCATGCCGAAGAGCCATCCGGCGAGCAGGAGCCCGGAGGTCGGCACCTCACACCTTCAGGAGGGGCTTGAGCCGGCGCAGGCGGGACTCGCCGATGCCCGCCACCTCGCGCAGCTCGTCGAGGCTCCGGAAGCGACCGTGCTGCTTCCGGTACCCCACGATGTCGCCCGCGATGGAGGGGCCGATCCCGGGCAGGGAGTCCAGCTGTTCGGCGGTGGCGGTGTTGAGGTCGAAGGGGCTCGCTGGCCGGGAGGCGGCGGCGGCACGCCGGCGATGGTGAGGAGCGCGAGGAGGCGGCGAAGCCACGCTGATCGGAGTGCCCTGCCGAGGGACGAGCAGGGAGTCCCCGTCGTTGAGGGCTGCGGCGAGGCTGAGCCCTTCGAGCTGGGCTCCGGGCAAGATCCCGCCGGCTGCCTGGATGGCATCGGCCCGCCGGGCCCCCGGAAAGAGCCGGTAGAGACCCGGGTGCTTGACCAACCCCTGGACGTGGACCCGGATGACGCCCTCCAGGACGACGGTTTGCCCCCAGGCGGGTCCTCCGAGGGACACCATGAGCAGCCAGAGCAAGATGCCACGCATACGCTGCCTCCTGTCGATCAATAACGATATATCGTTAATAAATCAATAGTTTCTTCCCTCGCCCCCTCGTTCGTCAAGTGAGCGAGGGGCAGCCATGGTAAAATCGAGACAGCTCCGGATAAGACTGACTTAAGAATAAGGAGAGCCTCTCATGGCCGAATCTCTTAACCTTCGCCGCCAGGTCATCATCAAGGCGATCGTCACCGACAACTTCAAGCAGCAGGCCTCGGCCGAGCTCCAGGCCGCCCTTCAGAACCTCGATATGAACCTCCAGCAGCTGGAGTTCCAGGGCAAGCGCGCCATCGCCGATCTCGAGAAGAAGAGCATCTCCCCGGCGGGCCCCATGGTCCAGTCGCAGATCGATCAGCTCAAGGCCCAGATCGATGCCGAGCGCAACCAGCTCATGGCCGCCAAGAACGACATGCTCCAGAAGCTCAACATGATTGGCCAGCTCGAGATCAACTCCGAGTTCGTGCAGGCTCAGGTCGACAACTTCGTGGACGTGGCCGTCGGCGACAACCTGTACGTCAAGCTCTCCTCGCCCGAGGTCATCGTCAAGGATGGCATCGTGGTGGAGATCCGCACCCCGCAGATGGTCGGGCAGGCCTAATGTCCGACGCCGCCGAACGCTACGTCTCGGTCGGCCGGATCCTCAAGCCCCACGGCGTCCGCGGTGAGGTCAAGGTCGAACCCATGACCGACGACCCCGAGCGTTTCAAGAAGCTCGACCGCGTCTTCTGCCTCAAGCCCAATGGTGAGCGCGTCCCCTTGCACGTCGAGGGGGCGCGTTCCGCCGGACCCGAGACCATGCTCGTCAAGTTCCGCGAATACGCGGCACCCGAGCCCGCCAACACCCTGCGCAACTGCCTGATCCAGATCCCCCGCAGCGAGGTCCCGGCCTTGCCCGAGGGGAAGGTCTACTATGCCGACATGATCGGCATGACGGCCCGCAACGAGGAGACCTCCGAGGCCATCGGGACCATCACCGCCATCGTCACGGCGGGCAACGATCTGCTCGAGATCAAGACGCCCAAAGGCGAGGAGCTGCTCGTGCCCTGGGTGGACGAATTCGTCACCCGGATCGACTCCGCCGCCCGCGAGCTCTGGATTCGTCCGGTGCCCGGACTTCTGGAGCCCTAGCCCGTGCGCATTGACGTTCTGACCCTGTTCCCCGGCATGTTCGCCGGACCCATGACCGAGAGCATCATCAAGCGCGCTCAGGAAGCCGGGCACCTGCAGCTCGGCATCCACGACATGCGTGCGTTTGCGACCGACAAGCACCACACGGCCGATGACCGACCCTTCGGGGGCGGGGCCGGCATGGTGATCAAGGCGGACCTGGTGTTCTCGGCCGTCGAGGCCCTGCCGCGCACCCCCGAGACGCGCATCCTCCTGATGTGCCCGCAGGGCAAGCGCTTCGAGCAGGCCGATGCCAACGCGCTCGCCCTGGAGTCCCACCTCATCTTCCTGTGCGGCCACTACGAGGGCTTCGACGAGCGGGTGCGCGACCACCTGGTCACCGACGAGTTCTCCATCGGGGACTACGTCCTGACCAACGGGGAGCTGCCCGCCATGGTCATGATCGACTCCCTGTCCCGCCTCATCCCGGGGGTGGTCGGCAAGGAGGAGTCCACCCGCGAGGACTCCTTCTACACGGGGCTCTTGGACTACCCGCACTACACCCGCCCGGTCGAGTACCGCGGCTGGGAGGTGCCCGAGATCCTGCGCTCCGGGAACCACGGGGCAATCCAGCGCTGGCGTCGAAACCAGGCCCTCCTGAGGACCTTCGAACGGCGGCCGGATCTGCTCGGCAAGGCTCCCTTGGACAAGCACGACCTCAAATTCCTCCGCGAGGAGTGTGGCTGGGTCCCTTCCAGCGATAGTTCCCAAAGTTAGCGCCCTGATCGAGCCGGGTAGAATGAAGTCGAACGGCCCATGAACAACCAGCGAGGTGCACCTTGTCGAAGCTGAACCGCATCCTGACGAACTTCGTCGTGACCGAGGAAGGGATCTCCAAGATCCAGCGCCTGTTGGCCGACCTGGTCAAGGACGTGGACGCCGATGCCGCGATGCTCGTCGAGAAGAGCGGTCAGATGATCGCCACCGATGGCGACGTCCAGGGGCTCGACACCCAAGCGATCGCGAGCCTCGTGAGCGGCGCCTTCGCCTCCACCCGTGCGGTGGCTCGCCTCATCGGCGAGAGCGAGTTCACGGCGATGTTCCAGCAGGGTGACAAGGCGTCCATCTTCATGTACGCCCTGGGCACCAACGACATCCTGGTGGTCATCTTCAACGACGTGAGCAAGACGGGCCTGGTCAAGGTGCAGGCGCAGCAGACGGCGCTTGCCCTCTCCGCCCAGCTCAT
>DATNQJ010000206.1:0-4049 GCA_036704085.1 Stenomitos sp. | reverse complement strand
AGTAGCTCGCGAAGTTCATGACCACCGCGAGCGTCCCGCCGATCATCAGGCCGTGCCGGCCCCCCAGCGCCCCGGACACGGCGACGACCAGGGCCGTCAGGGCCGCGAGCAGGATGAAGGTCTTGAAGTTGTTTCCCATCGTTGCACTTACCTCGGTTGCCCAGAATGGGCGATCAAGTGACGTGACATCACCCCACTAAAGGATCGACTCCATTATAAGGCGATCATCGCCGCATGGTGGGGTCGACCGAGGTATGGACTCCGGATCCGGGCCGCGGGTTCCGGGTCGGGTTAGAGCTCGCCCTTCATGGCGAGCTTCATCTCGCGAACGGCCCGCTCCATGCCGACCAGGACGGCGCGGGAGATGATGGAGTGCCCGATGTTGAGCTCCGCCATGCCGGGAAGCTCGGCCACGGGCCGCACGTTCCAGTAGGTGAGGCCGTGTCCCGCATGCAGGCGCAGATCCAGCTCGAGGGCGAGGGCGCCGGCGATGCGCAGCCGCTCCAGCTCCTCGTCGGCATGGGGCCAGGCCTCGGCGTAGGTGCCGGTGTGCAGCTCGATGGCGTCCGCCCCCACCTCGCGGCTGGCGCGCACCTGATCGAGGTCCGGGTCGATGAAGAGCGACACGACGATGCCCGCGTCCTTGAGCCGGGCGATCGCCGCCTTGAGGGCCGCGCGGTACCCCACGACATCCAGACCGCCCTCGGTGGTGACCTCCTGGCGCTTCTCGGGGACCAGGGACACCTGCTCGGGCTTGAGCTCGCAGGCGATGGCGACCATCTCGTCGGTCGCGGCCATCTCGAGGTTCATGAGGGTGCGGATCGTCTGGCGCAGCACCCGCACGTCGCGGTCCTGGATGTGGCGCCGGTCCTCGCGGAGGTGCACGGTGATGGAGTCGGCGCCCGCCAGCTCGCAGAGCACGGCGGCAGCCACCGGGTCCGGCTCGACGGTGCGGCGCGCCTGCCGGATGGTGGCGACGTGGTCGATGTTCACTCCGAGCTTGGGTACGGTCATGAGGCCTCCTGCATCATCCAATCAAGTCGAGCGCGCACTGCAGGGCCAACGACCGCTCCGTGTCGGGCGGGATCAGGCTGAAGGCGCGCTGGAGGTGGGGCTTGGCCTTGTCGGGCTGCGACGCCCGCATCAGGCCGAGGCCGAGGTCCGCATGGGCCTCGGCGAATTCGGGATCGAGCACCAGGGCCTGGGAGTAGGAGGCGAGCGCCTCCTCTTGCTGCCCCAGGGCCTGGTAGACGGTTCCCATCGCATGATAGTACGCCGCCTTGGGGGAATGGTAGATCGCGGACGTCAAGGCTTTCTTCGCGAGGTCGAGATCGCCCAGGTCCCGCGCCAGGCGGCCCATGGTGAAGTGGGCCTCGGCGTGCTGGGGCTGGAGGGCGATGACGTCGGCGCAGGCCTCCAGGGCCGCCCGCCGCTCCAGCATCTGCTCATGGGCCCAGGCGAGCGTCATGAGCGCCTCGACGTTCTGCGGCTCGACGTCCAGCATGTCATAGGCCCGCTTGAGGGTCTCGGGCGGGTTCTGGCGATCGCGCGCCAGGTGCATGAGCGCCCGGAGGCTCGGCACGTGCCGCGGGTCGAGGGCCACGATCCGCAACAGCGGGCCTTCGGCCGAGCGCAAATCGCCGCGCTGCCGGTGGATGTCCGCCAGGATGTGGGCAGTCTCGAGGTCCTTGGGGTCGGCGTCGAGGATCTTGGCATAGGTGTCGGCGGCTCCCGACAGGTGGCCGACGGTGACCTGGGCCCGCGCCATGCGGCGCAAGAGCTCCACGTCGCTCTTGTCCTGCTGCCAGGCGAGCTGCCACCACTGGATGGCCGCCGGGAAGTCGCCCTCGGTGCTGGCGCGCTCGGCAAAGGCCAGGGTGAGCTTCCGGAAGAGCGCGAGCGCCGCCTCGTCGCCCGGGCGGGTATTGAGGGCCTCCTGCAGGTGCGTCCAGGCCGGCTCGAGCTCGCTGGCGTCCCATGCGAGCTCGGCGAGGGCGAGCCGCGCGTCGAAGTGACCGGGCTCCTGCTCGAGGATGGAGTGGTAGATGCGTCGGGCCCCCTCGAGGTCTCCGGACTGGCGGTGGATCTCGCCAAGCAGGAAGGCGGCCTGCCGATCGCCGGGATCGGCCTGCAGGAGGGCCGAGAGGACGCCGATGGCCTCGGCCTTGCGGCCGGCCTGGTAGAAGGCGTCGGCGAGCCGGCGCCGGCAGTCGGGATCGTCGGGGACGAGCTGGACGATCTCCTCGCGGAAGCGGATGGCCTCGGCCCACTTGCCCTTGGAGGCAAGGGCCTCGGCGAGGCGCTCGGCACAGGTCCTGGCAAGCGAGACGTACTCCGCGTGCTCGGGCTCGCCCGCAGAGAGGAGAGCCGCCTGCTTCAAGAGCTCCCAGGCCTCGGCGAATTCGCCCTCGACCATCAGGAGACGGCCCAGGCCGACCAGGCTGATCAGATCCTCGGGGGCGATCGCCAGGGCATCCCGGTAGTGCCCCATGGCCACCTGCGGCTCATCGAGGCCGAGGGCCACGATGGCGAGCGCCTGGTGGGTAGGCAGGTGCGAGGGATCGGTCTCACTGAGTTCGGTGAAGCACTGGCGCGCCTCGTCCCAGAAGCCACCCATGGCCGCAATCTCGCCATGCCGGAACTTGACCTCGGGGTCCTCGGGCGAGAGCCGCACGAGCTCTCGGTGGATGCCCACCGCTTCGGCGAAACGTCCCGCCCGGACGTAGGCCTCGCCCAGGTTGTTGAGGGCCTCCTGCTCGTCCGACGCGAAGGAGAGCAAGAGCTCCCAGTAAAGAATGGCGTTATCCCAGTCGCCCGCCTCGATGGCCTCATGCGCCAGCATGCGCGCACAGCGGCCGATGAGCTCCATGGCCCGGGGGTTCTTATTGTCGAGCTTGAGCAGGTCCTGGCCCAGCTGCCAGACCGTCTGGATGTCGCCCTCGTCCCAGGCGAGCTCCGAGAGGGCGAACAGGCTATCGGCGTGCCGGGGATCCTCGGCGAGGACCGAATAGAAGGCCTCACGGGCGCCCGCGCGATCCCCCTGCTGCAAGAGGACCTGACCGAGCCACCAGCCCGCCTCGGTGTTGCCGGGAGCCAGCTCCCGCGCATGGGAGAGGGCCTGGACGGCCTCGTCCAGGTGACCGACGTCGGCCTGGGCCCGGCCCTGGGCGATCCAGGCGTCCACGTCCTCGGGGACATGCGCCAGGTAGCGCTCGCGCCACGCAATGGCTTCCAGGGGATCCGCGGTGGCGGCGGCCAGCTGGTAAGCGGCTTCCTGGGCCAGGTGCTCGGCCTCGGCGTTCTCCCCTTGCTCCTGGACCTTCTGCGCCCAGTCCCAGGAGGCCTGGTAATCCTCGAGGCGGGCGAAGAGGGTCGCGAGCGTCAGGGCCGCCGCATGGTCCCCATGGTCGTTGGCCAGGCGCTCGTAGGGCTCGCGGGCCAGCTCGAAGAGGTCGCCTGACAGGGCCGTGGAGCCCCACGTCTTGAGCAAGGCCGGCTCGAAGCCCGTCGCCGTCGCGAGGCGACGGTAGAAGCCGCATGCCTCCTCGTAGCGGTCCACCCGACGGCAGAGGTCCGCCACGCGCCGCAACAGGATGGGATGGACCGGATCGAGGGCGAGGGCCTCCTGCCACCAGCCGATGGCCGCCTCGTGATCCCCCTGATCGCTCTCGAGGGTCGCGAGCGCATGGGCCACCGCCAGCAGGCGGTGCGTCTCCCAGAGCTCGGTCAGGGCCGCGCGCGCCTCCTCTGGAGTGGAATAGCAGCGCGAGAGCTGGATGCCCTCATCGAGGGCGTCCGGATGGGCGACCAGAAGGCGCCGGTAGCGGGCGGCGGCGACGGCCAGCCGCCCCGCATCGCGCGCCAGCTCCGCCTGGAACCGCAACAGGTCGAAGGTCGGGGCTTGATAGGCGACCAAGAGGTCCGCATAGAGGAAGGCCTGGTCGAAGTCACGGCGCAGGCGAGCAGCCTCGGCGAGCTGGCGGGCGCAGTAGGCCGCCAGCAGCCGGGCGCGGTCGGCCTCGGCACTCTCTCCCAGGGCGAGCACCCGC
>DATNQJ010000205.1:0-3400 GCA_036704085.1 Stenomitos sp. | reverse complement strand
GGCCACTACGGGCTCATCTGGCCGCCTGACCCGCGCATCGCGCTCGTGACGCTGCAGCCCACCTGGGAGCTGTTGCCACCCAACGAGTAGGCGGTCCGCGTTCCGGCCAGTACCTGCTAGGGCAATTCGCGGATCTCGACCACCCGCCACTCTTCCTTGTTGCCCGTGGCGCGCAGCGTGAGCTTGGGCTCCCGGCCCTGCGCCATGAGGCTCGGGCTCGCCGTGGCGACGGGCTGGTCGTCCAACAGGGCGACGATGGTCCCCGCCTGGGTGTCCACCTCGGCCCCGAAGCGCACCCACTCTCCGACCTTGGCCGGATGGGGCACCCTCGCGACCTGGGTCCAGCCACTCCCCTGCATGGGCGGGGCGTTGTCCGCCTGCCAGATGAAGAAGGCCTCGTCGGTCTGCAGGACCTCCACGTAGGAGGTCGGCGTCAGGTAGAAGACCTGGCATGCCAGCTCGCCGTAGCCGTTGAAGCGGGCGGCGCCCCCCAGGCTGCGGCCCTCGAGGACGACGCAGTAGCGTGCCGGTAGCTGCCCGTAGACCCCGAAGGCCCCCCCGTTGTAGCGGCGGAAGGAGAGGGGCTCTGTCACCGTGGTGTTGGCCTTGGGCACCAGGAGGTGGGGCGTGCCATCCACGCGCTGGATCCGCCAGCCCCCGTCGTAGAGCCAGGCATGGTCGGCCCCGTCCTCATGCAGGTCGACCCAGTCCGAGGGCGCCTGGCCGTCCGGGATCCGGTGCCAGTCCGCCACGAAGTGGCGCAGATTGCGCGCGTGCGCCCGATCCGTCGGGGCTCCCGAGGTGGCCGGTCGCGCGCATGCCCACAAGAGCATGACGCCCACCGCCACCCAAAGCCGTCCCTTGCCCATCACCACCTCCACCCAAAGACCCCATCCGCCATCCTAGTCGGTCGTGCCCCCGTCGCCTTGGCCGGGATGCACAAGGGTCTTGGCGCCCCCGGCGAAACGGATCCATGAACCTGCCCCTGGCTGCCGTCGGCTGGCGACGCCGGCTGGCGGGCCGTCAGGTCGAGGAAGCGAGCGGAGACGCGTCGTAGTGCTCCCAGAGGTCCAGCGGGGTGGCATAGACGGCGATCGCCCCCGGAAGGCCCGCCTCGTCGTAGCCGCCCGTCTTCACTCCGATCATGGGCACGCCGGCGCGGGTGGCCGAAGCCAGGTCGTAGGGCGTATCCCCCAGCATGACGGCCTCGTCCGGCTTGACCCCCACCCGATCGAGCGCCGCCTCCACGACGTCCGGCGCCGGCTTGGAGTGGGGAACGCCCTTGGCATCGGTCCGCGCCTCGACGAGGTCCTCCAGCCCGGCCACTCGGAGCAGGCGGTCGAGCTCCTCGGCCTCGGCGCTGGTCGCCACCACCAGGCGCAAGCCTCGCTCTCGCATCCTTTCGAGCAGCTGGCGGGCTCCCGGCAAGGGCTTGAGGTTCGGGAGGTACTGCTCGAGGAAGATCTGCTTGCGCCTGGCGTTGATGGCCTTGCCGAGCGGGCTCTCCTTCTCCACGCCGATGGCCTTGGGGATCAGCTGGTCGCCGCCCATGCCGATGAGGGGGCGGATCTGGTCGGCGGTGACGGCGTACCCGTAGGCGCGAAAGACGTCCGCCCAGGACTCGGCATGGGCCCCATTGCTGTCCACCAGCGTACCGTCCACGTCGAGGATCACGGCCTTCAGCATGCCCATTGCCCCTCCTGTTGTCGCACCTGGCCAAAGTTTATGGGACGTCGGCCCATTTCCCTACCGGCAAGCGAGGGTGTACAACGGGCGCACGGGAGGCGACGATGGCGACACCGACCCTCATGGCCATGGCGCTCGGCACCCGGCTCGCCGCCGGGCCCGCGCTCTACGTCTTCCGGGACAGCCCCACCGAAGGCACCCCGTGGGCGCTGATCGTGGCGGGCGGCTCCTGGCAGCGCCGCGTCAGCTTGCCGACCCTGGTCTTCGTGCTCGCGCATCCCCAGGGGCTCACGCTGATCGATGCAGGCTACGGGTCGCGCTTCGGCGAGGTCGCGCGCCAGTTCCCGGCCAACGTGTTCTATGCGATCGCCCATGTGGCCTGGGGGCCGCCCCGTGCGACCCTGCCCCAGCAGCTCGCCGGGTGCGGTCTCGCCCCCGAGCAGGTCCGGCGCATCCTCGTCACGCATGGGCACGTCGATCACGTGGGCGGCTGCGTCGACTTTCCAGCGGCCGAGGTGGTCATGAGCGCCGCCGAAGGGCGCTCCTTCGCGCAGCGGGCCCCGGGCTTTTTGCAGACGAGCCTCGCGGGGCGCCTCCGGCTGGTGGAGCTCGCCACGGCTCGCCCGTTCGGCATCTTCCCCCACGGCCAGGACCTCTTCGGGGATGGCTCGGTGGTGCTCCTGGACACCCATGGGCACACGCCCGGCCACATGGCCGTCTTCGTGCGGCTCGGTTCGGGACGGCGCGTGCTACTGGCGGGGGACACCGCCTGGGTGCGCGACCACTACGTCCGCATGCAGCCGCGCGGCTGGCCGACGAGCATGCTTGTCGACGCGGGCCCCAACGAGGATTCCCTGCGCCTGCTGCACCACCTGTCCCAGGTGGACCCGGAGCTCACGGTGATCCCGAGCCACGATCCCGAGATCGAGGCCGAGCTGCCCGTGCCTCCCGATCGGCTCGACTAGAGCGCGGAGGGCCTCCGGTCAGGAAGCGCTCGGCGCCTGGAGGGGCAGGGTGAACCAGAAGGTGCTGCCCACCCCCTTGCGGCTGCGAACCCCGATCTCCCCGCCGTGGGCCTCGACGATGCCCTTGCTGATGGAGAGGCCGAGCCCGGTGCCGCCCGCCTCGCGGGTGTTGCTCATGTCCAGTTGCCGAAAGCGCGTGAAGAGCTTCGGCACATCCTCCGGGGCGATGCCGATGCCCGTGTCCGTCACCTCCGTGCAGAGGCGATCGCCTTCCCGGCGCGCCTCGATGTGGATCTTGCCGCCCTCCGGCGTGAACTTGATGGCGTTGCCGACCAGGTTGGTCAGCACCTGCAGGATCCGCCGCCCATCGACATAGGCGACGTAGGGCTCGGCCACCTGCGCGCTCAGCGTGATCCGCTTCTGGTCCGCCAGGGGGCGCATGGTCGCCAGCACGTCGTCCACCAGGGGACGGATCTCGGTCTGGTCGGGGGCCAGCGTCAACTTGCCCGCTTGGATCTTCGCGAAGTCGAGCAGGTCGTTGACCAGCACCAGCATGCGATCGACGCCCCCCAGGATCTTGCCCAGGAACTCGTGCTGCTGGGCGTTCATGGGGCCGGCCACCTCGTCGTCGAGGATGCTCGTAAAGCCCATGATGAAGTTCAGGGGCGTGCGCAGCTCGTGGCTGATGACCGACAGGAACTCGTCCTTGGCCTTGTCGGCCTGCCGCAGCTCGACGGTCATGTCGTTGG
>DATNQJ010000204.1:0-2440 GCA_036704085.1 Stenomitos sp. | reverse complement strand
GCAGGGGGCGATAGAGCGACTTATCGCGCGGCCACGAGGTGTTAATTCCTAAGGAGTGGTTAAGCTTGAGGAAAGAATCGGTCAAGAAATCCGGTCGGTCGAACAGGCCAAGGGGAGCCTCCTGGTATGGGAAGCCGGTGGACGACCAAGGGCGGGTGGTAGGAACGCTTCCGTTAGCCCCTCTAAGGGACCTTTCGCTCACTTCTCAGCGTCCTATCAGGGACCTCTAGGCGCCATCTCACAATGAGCTGTCATCCTAACGTCATCGAAGGGGGACGCACCCCCGGGTTCAGAAAGGATTCCACTCACAATGACCAAGCGTTTCGCTTTTGTCGCTCCCGCCCTGATCGCTGCTGTCGTCGCTTCGGCCCCCGCCTTCGCCGCCACCGCCGTCAAGGCCGCGCCTGCCAAGGCTGCCGCCACCACTGCCGTCAAGGCCGCGCCCGCCAAGGCTGTCGCCGCTACCGAGGTGAAGGCCGTTGCTGCCAAGGCGACCGCCGCTGAGACCATGAAGGCCGACAAGGTTGAGCTCAAGGCCGACAAGAAGGACATGAAGGTCGTCGCCGTGAAGCACACCAAGCGCGCCCACAAGCACGCCAAGCGCGCTCGCAAGGCCTAAGGCCTGACAGCATCCCCCATCGTGTGTGGGGGGTGAGGCGCTCCCAGGAGCCGGCGGATCGTTCGCCGAGACCCGTTCATCCACCCATCCCGGTGCCTCGATCGTCCGCCCCTTCCGTGAGGAAGGGGCGGACGATCTTGGGGCCTTCAGGCGCTCAGGGCTTCGAGGTCTGCAGTTGCGGGACCATGGGCGGCGGTCCGACGAGCTCGGCGATCCGCTCCACCAGGGCCAGGAGCCGGCGATCGCCCCAGCGTCGCCCCACGATCTGGACCCCGACGGGGAGTCCCGTGGAGTCCAGGCCGAGCGGTATCACCGCGGCCGGATGCCCGGACAGCGAAAAGAGGATCGTGTGGGCCCCCGCGGCCTCCAGGTACCGCACCCGGGAGCCATCCACGTCGAGGGGCGCCTCCCAGAGCATGTTCCCTCGCCTGGCGGCCGGGAAGGCCGTGACGGAGGCGACCGGACAGATCCAGGCCTCCACCCCGCTCAGGACCTGCTCGACCTCGCCGATGAGCGCATCGCGCCGCTCCAGGGCCGCGCGATAGGCCGCCCCGGCGCTCAGGCTCGTGAGCACCCGGGACATGAGGCTCGGGATCGCGGGCAGGGCCTCTCCCAGCTCGAAGCCCGCCAGCACGCCGAAGGTCCACTCGACGTCCCGGCAACGGAAGTGCGGGAGCGAGCGCTCGACCATGGTCGCCCCCGCGCGATCGAGCCGGTCGACCAGCCGCCGAATGGCCGCGCGGATCTCGCCGGCGACCCGGACCGAGCCAAAGCCCTCCGTCCATGCCAGTGTGACCTCGCTCAGGGGCCGAGTCGGGGAGGCTTCGACCGGCGCCGGGAGCACGTCCCAGTGCCGACCGTCGGGGCCTTCCAGGAGCGAGAGGGCGAGGTCGAGGTCGCGGACGGAGCGAGCCACGGGCCCCGCCACGTTGGCGAAACGGAGGCCCCGGGCCGAGCGAGGCAAGCCCGAGATGTGGCCGGCGGTCGAGACCCGATGTTCGGTCGGCTTGAAGCCGTACACCCCGCAGAAGTGAGCGGGGATGCGCAGGGAGCCTCCGCAGTCGGTGCCGATCTCGAGCGGGGACAGGCCTGCCGCCACGGCCGCGGAGCCACCCCCCGTGCTGCCGCCTGGCGTGCGATCGGGCGACCACGGATTGTAGGAGGGGCCGAACACGGGATTGACCGTGTGGTAGCCGATGGCGAGGGTCGGTACGTTGGTCTTGCCCAGGAGGATGGCGCCCGCCTGTTTCATGCGGGTAACGACGGTCGCGTCGCGGTCGGGCACGTGATGGGCGAAGCGTCGGTGCCCGCAGGTCGAGCGGATGCCGGCGGTCTCGAACGAGTCCTTGATGGTGACGGGTACGCCGTGCAGGGGGCCCCATACCTCGCCGCGGGCCAGGGCGAGATCCGCCTGCCTGGCCTGCTCGCGGGCGCCCGTTTCGTCCAGGGTCACCACCGCGTTCAAGGCGGCATTGTGCCGCTGGATCTGGGCCAGGTGGGCCTCCAGGAGTTCGGTCGCACTCAGGGCTTTCCGACGGATCATGGCGGCCAGGTCCGTGGCGGACGTTGCGAGCAGGGGACTGGTGCTCATGGCTTTCGATCTCCTGGGAGCTTCCGGTGGCATGGGGATCACTCTACCATTCGGGCGGGCCGTCGGTGGTGAATCTGCCAAGCTGCCGACCGTGCGTTAGCAGCCTCACATGAAGGGCGTGCCCTCGGCAACGGACGGTCGGGGCGAGGTATGGCATCCTAAGAGCATCAAGAGCGCACCACCTCACCTCTCTGAAACCAAGAGCCCGCCGGTCACACACCCGGCGGGCT
>DATNQJ010000203.1:0-2664 GCA_036704085.1 Stenomitos sp. | reverse complement strand
GTCCATCCTCCTGACCCATGGCCATCTCCACGGCGTGAAGCGCCATCTGGTGGATCTGGTCGGGCATACCGACGACATGGGCTGTCAGCTGGTGCTGTTCGGGCATGTGCATCGCCCCCTCTACGAAGAGTCGGGCCGGGTCAAGGCCTTCTGTCCCTCCAGCGCCGCCTACACCTACGACTCCTCCCGGCCCTCGGTCGGGCTGCTGGAGCTGCTGCCGGGCGAGATCCGGCCCGCATGGCTCCCGGTCCA
This sequence comes from Stenomitos sp., assembly GCA_036704085.1. Lineage (GTDB taxonomy): Bacteria > Cyanobacteriota > Sericytochromatia > S15B-MN24 > UBA4093 > DATNQJ01. Next base: position 2,412 of record DATNQJ010000203.1, on the reverse strand, counting down.
CACGCCCTGAGGTGGGACTGAGTCGAGGTCGAAAAAGCAGGCTATCAGGCGATTTCAGCCGGTAGCAACTACGGATGCTGCGGGCGGTTCATCTCTTTATACTAAGGGGGTCACGGGAAAGAGGGATCGCCATGCGCCGCATTCTGCTTGCCACCGAAGGATCCGCCTGCTCGAACGAGGCCATTCAGCAGTTCACCGAGCTGTTCGAGGACCATCCCGCCGAGCTGTTCGTGTTGTCGGTCATCGCCATGCCGACCTACTCGTTCGCCCTCCCCCACGAGATCGAGGCCTGCAACCGCGAGGCTGACCAGGCCCTCGAGGCCCTGGACCAGGCGATCGCCGACCTGGCGCGCGCGGGTCACGCGGCGCACGCCATGGTGCGCGTGGGGGATCCGGCCCAGACCATCGTCCAGGTCGCCCGGGAGCTGGGGGCACAGTTGATCGTTGTCGGCACGCATGGCCGTCAGGGCCTGGAGCGCATCGTGGACGGCAGCGTGGCCGAAGCGGTCCTGCGCCATGCCCCCTGCGCGGTCCTGGTCCAGCCGACCGTGAGGGCTCCCGTCGCTTCCCGTTCCTGATTCTCCAAGCGGCTGCCCACTCCTACTCGTCATCGTCGCTGCTACGTCGCAAGAGATCCAGCCCAATGCTTGAAACCATCCGCCAGACTCTGGCCCATTCTCCCTTGGTCGTCCTGTTTTTGACCGTCGGTCTCGGTTACCTGCTCAGCCACGTGAAAGTGCGGGGCGTGGGCCTCGGGGTCGCGACCGTCCTCTTCGTGGGCCTCGCCCTCGGGGCCTGGGGAGGGGCGGCCTTCGAATTGCCCGAGATCATCAGCCAGTTCGGCTTGCTACTCTTCGTCTATGCCGTCGGCCTCGAAGCGGGGCCGGCCTTCTTTCGGATCCTGCGCCGGCGCGGCCTGGGGATCGCGGCCCTGGCCCTCGGGGCGGTCCTCGTCGCCGCCCTCGTCGTCGTGGGCGCCACGCGCCTGTTGCACCTGGATCCGGCCCTCGCCACGGGCCTCTTCTGTGGCAGCCTCACCAACACGCCCGCGCTCGCCGCTGTCACCGAGGCCCTGCATGGGGCACCGGGGGCCATGTTGCCCGCCGTCGGCTACTCGATTGCCTATCCTCTCGGCGTGGTCATCCCCATTCTGCTCGTGGAGCTGACGGTCCGCCTGGCGCGGGTCGACGTCTCGCGCGCGGCCAAGAGTGCCGAGCGGCTCGCCGGGCATTCCGTGGAGCCGCCGACCGCCCGGGATTTCCGGGTGACCAACGCTGGCGTGGTCGGGGTAGCCATCGGGCAGCTCCCCCTGGCCCACATGCCCCTGCGGATCAGCCGGGTCATGCGCGGCGAGCGTCTCTCGGTGGCCACCGCGGCGACCGTGCTCGCGCTCGAGGACATGGTGCACGTGGTGGGTCCCCGCTCGGCCCTGGAGGAGGCCCAGGCCTTGATCGGTCCCGTGGTCGTCGACGCCCCCAGCCCCTTGAGCCGCCGGGACGAGGTCGACTTCCGCCGCATGATCCTCTCGAATCCGGAGCTGGTGGGACATCCGCTCGCGGACCTCGGCCTCGAGCCCTTCGAGGCGACCGTGACCCGCCTGCGTCGGGGCGACCGGGATTTCGTGCCCACGGCCGACACCATCCTCGAGCGGGGCGATCGCCTGCGGATCGTGGCCCGGGCCGATCAGATGGACCGGGTGGCCAAGTACATCGGCGATTCCTTCCACGGGCTCACGGACATGGACTTCCTGTCGCTCTCCATCGGCGTGGTGCTCGGCCTCTTGATCGGCATGATCCCCCTCCCCTTGCCGGGCGGCATGCATCTCCAGTTCGGCATGGCGGGCGGCCCGCTCTTGGTGGCCCTCTTCCTGGGCTGGCGGGGCCGCACCGGTCCTTTCGTGTGGAACCTGCCGCTCGCGGCCAACCTGGCCATGCGCCAGCTGGGGCTCGTCATGTTCTTCTCGGCGGTCGGCTTGCGAGCGGGTGGGCACTTCACCCACGCCTTGGCAACCCAGGGCCCGCTGCTCTTGGCAGTGGGGGCGGCGGTGACCCTGGGGGCAGCGGGCATGCTCCTGTGGGGCAGCATGGCGCTCCTGAAACAGGATTTCGTCTCGGCCACCGGCCACCTGGCGGGCGGTCAGACTCAGCCGGCGCTACTGACCTTCGCGGGCGAGCGCTCCCAGTCCGAGGCCCCCAACACGGCCTATGCCGCCATCTACCCGACGGCGATGATCGCCAAGATCCTCGTGGCCCAGCTCCTGATATGGCTCTTGATGCGTTGAGCCGGCGCCCGCGGGTAAACAGCGGCCCCCTCTCCGAACCTGCTTGGAGAGGGGGCCGCTGTTTACACGTGGGCGATGTTACCAGCAACGTCGTTGTTCCGGCGATGGTCGTCCATCTATAACCATACGGT
>DATNQJ010000202.1:0-6568 GCA_036704085.1 Stenomitos sp. | reverse complement strand
GCGCCCCTTCTGGGAATCCGGCTGGAACCGGCTGTACGTATCCGGGCAGGCCGGCTACTACGACCACCTGAACACGTACCGCGCGCTCTTTGCGTCCGGTAACGTCGGCTACCGCCTGACCCTTCCGGTGGGCCTGTCCATGGATGCGAGCCTGGGCCTCGGCGGGATGTACCAGGCCCTGGTGGGCGACGTGTACGCCCGGAGCGCCTCCGGCACCTACGAGCCGACCACCGACTGGGGCCGCCCCGCCCTGACCCCCTCGCTGGGCCTCGGGCTCGGCTACGACCTGACCGGCCTCGGGCTGAAGGACCGGCGCGCCTTCATGCAGCTCCAGACGTTTGGAGAGTACCCCGTCAACTCCATGCTCATTCCCCACCTGGCGGCCCTCCTGGGCGTCCAGTGGCACCTCGGGAGGTAGGCCCATGACCCGTTTCATCTCCAAGGCGCTCGTCATGCTCGGCGCCGGCACGCTGCTTGCCGCCTGTGGCCAGCCCGACACCCTGTTCTTCGTCCGCAACCAGGACGCCGACATGCCCGTCCTGGTTCGGGGTAACCTCGCCTCGGGCAAGATGGTCCTGTACGTCCACGGAGGCCCCGGGAGCAATGGCCTCACGGCCTCGACCCGCGAGGGCTGGCAGCAGATCGAGCGATCCTACGCCGTCGCCTACTGGGAACAACGGGGCTCCGGCTCGTCGCGGGGCAACGCCACGCCCGATCAGTTCACCATGAAGCAGTTCAGCGAGGACCTGGACGGGGTCGTCGACACGCTGCATCGGAAGTACCCGAACCAGCGCCTCATCTTGCTCGGCCACAGCTGGGGCGGAGCCCTGGGGTCGGCCTACCTGCTGGATGCCGGCCACCAGGCCAAGATTGCAGGCTGGATCGAGGTGGACGGATCGCACAGCGTGGTCGAAGGCAATCAGCGCTCGTGGCAGACGATCAAGGACGTCGCCCCCCAGCACATCGCCAGCGGCCCGAATGCCGACCTGTGGCGCAAGGCCCTCGCATGGCACGAGCAGAACCCTCTCTCGAAGGAAGGCTTCGCCACCCACATCGGGCTGGTGGGCCAGCTGGAAGAGGAGCTCGCGCCGCCCAGGCCGCACGATCCGATGGCCAACCCCAGGCTCGGGATCGCCACGCCCTACTCACCGTTCACCTCCGCGGCCAACCAGGGCAACATGTTCGAGCACTTCGTGAAGTCGGACGCCTTCATGTCCCTCGACCTCACCTCGCAGCTCGGCAACATCAAGATCCCGTCCCTGGTCCTGTGGGGACGGCAGGACATGCGGCTGCCCGTCGAAATGGCCACCGGCGCCTTCAACGCCCTGGGAACTCCGGCGGCGAGCAAGTCCATGCAGGTCTTCGAGCACTCGGCGCACTCGCCCCAGGATACCGAACCCGAGGCCTTCGCCGCGGCTGTGACGAGCTTCGTCCGGAGCCTTTAGTCCCCTCCCAGGTGGCCGCTTGCCGTCAGTCGACGGCGAGCGGCCATGCCATGGCCGTGCCATCGATCGAAAGATCGGGTAAGATAGAACAAGCGTTCTATCGTCAGGAGGGCTCCCATGGCACGCGGCGTCATCATCGTCGAATCGCCCAACAAGGCCAAGACCATCCGGCAGTTGCTGGGCTCCAGCTACGAGGTCCTCGCGACCGTCGGCCACTTCCGCGATCTGCCCGAGCGCGAGCTGGGCGTCGCCGTGGACCGACAGTTCGAGCCCAGCTACGTCTACGACCCCGACAAGAAGGACGTCGTCTCCAAGCTCAAGGCGCTCAAGGGGCGCTACCAGGCCGACGCCATCTACGTGGCCTCGGACGCCGACCGCGAGGGCGAGGCCATCGGGTGGCACATCGCCGAGACCATCGGGCTTGCCGCCAAGCAGGTCCAGCGCCTGGAGTTCCACGAGATCACCAAGGAGGGCCTCCAGCGAGCCTTCAAGCAGGTCCGCCCCCTCGACCTCGACCTGGTCTACGCCCAGCAGGCCCGCCGCATCCTCGATCGCCTCGTGGGCTACAAGGTCAGTCCCATCGTCCGCAACCGCCTGCCCAGCGAGCAGCAGCTCTCGGCGGGACGCGTGCAGTCGGTCGCCCTCAAGGTGGTGGTCGATCGCGAGCGGGCGATCCGCGAGTTCAAGCCCACCGAGTCCTGGTCCGTCCACGCGCACTACGATGCCCAGCCCGCCATGCCCTCCTTCGAGGCCGAGTACGTGGGCAAGGTCTCGGGGGCCAAGGCCCCGAAGAAGCAGGCGCTTCCCAAGCGCGAGGACGCCGAGGCGATCGCCCGCCTCCTCCGCCAGCTCTCCCACTCGGTCGCCCGCATCGAGCGCAAGGAGACCAAGCGCCAGGCACCCGCGCCCCTCATCACGAGCACCATGCTCCAGCAGGCCGCGAGCCTCCTCAAGATGGGCACGGACGAGACCACCCGGCACGCCAAGGCCCTCTTCGAAGCGGGGCTCGTCACCTACATCCGCACGGACGACCCCTCGGTCAGCCCCGAGTTCCAGCGTGAGACCCTGGGCTACCTGCGGGAGCAGTATGGCCCCGAGGTCGTGCCCGCCAAGCCAAACATCCACAAGGCCAAGTCCGCCAACGCCCAGGGGGCGCACGAGTGCATCCGCCCCACGCGCCTCGGCCAGACGCCCGGCGACAGCATCGAGCCGCGGGCCCGCCAGCTCTACGACCTCATCACCAAGGCCTACCTCGCCAGCCAGTGCCGCCCAGCCGTGTTCGACGCGACCGAGGTCTGGATCCACGCAGGGGAGCATGCCCTCAAGGCCTCCGGCCGCGTGCTCAAACAGCCCGGCTACTTGAAGATCCTCGACGACCGGGACACCAAGGAGACGATGCTCCCGGCGCTCGCCCAAGGCCAGGCCCTGACCCTGTTGCGCGTCGAGCCCAAGCAGCACTGGAGCAAGCCGCCCGACCGGTTCACCGAGGCGACGCTCATCAAGTACCTGGAAGAGAAAGGAATCGGGCGCCCGAGCACCTTCGCCTCGATGGTCTCGCTCATCCTGCGCAAGGAGTTCGTCGCCAAGATCGACAAGAAGCACCTGGCACCCACCGAGCGGGGCGAGAAGCTCGACGCCGAGCTCCGGCACCACTTCGCCACCGTCATCCACGAAGGCTTCACCGCCCAGCTCGAGCTCGACCTGGACCGGATCGCAAGCTCTGACGAGCAGTGGCAGCGCTTCCTGGCCACCTTCTGGGCGAGCTTCTCGCCGCTCCTCGAGGCCGCGCAGCAAGGAGTGGTCTCACGCCCCTTCACGCCGTCCGCGCAGCCGACTCGCCCCGCCGCGCGGGGGGGACGCGGGCGCAAGCAGGGCAAACAGGGCAAGCCGACCGAGGTGCCGGACGTGAAGGCCATGTTCGACAACCCGACCTGCTTCCGCTGCGGGGCCCTCATGAAGCGCATCCGGAGCCCCAAGAACCAGCGCGAGTACTTCTGCTGCTCGCGCGGGCGCGAAGCCTGCGGCTTCATCATGGGCGTCGAGGCCCTCGAGAACCCGAAATGCCCGCTGTGCGGCGCTCCGACCAGCCGCTTCCCGTCAGGCAAGGGCTATGGCTGCGTGCGCTGGCGCAAGGATGGCGTCAACTCGTGCAAGGGCATCGTGGACGGACCGGCGAACCAGCAGACGGGCTAGCCCGCGACCTCGCGCTGGCAGGCGGTTCTCGAGGCCCTGCTGGAGTCCCGGGAAGATCGGTAGCTCATACGGATGAACCGGTCTCATATGCGTAATATATTACGCATATGAACGATACCGAGCGCCTTGAACATCAAGCCGAACTCTTCGGCTCCCTGTTCCTCCTCACCCAGCATCTGGCACGCAGGGCCGATGCGGCCATGGAGCCCCTGGGTCTGACGACCAAGCAGTGGCTCCTGCTCGCGATCCTCGTGAAGCGCTTTGCGGGCCAGACGCCCACCCTGACCGAAGCAGCCCTCTGGTATGGTTCATCGCGTCAGAACGTCAAGCAGATCGCCCTGCAACTCGAGAGCCGCGGCTTCCTGCGGTTGGTGACCGACCCCAAGGATAAGCGCGTCCTGCGCCTGCAGCTGACGGAGCACGTACGGCTGCTCGAGACGCCGCAAGAGCATCAGCGCCAGGTCGATCTCTTGACCGGCTTGTTCGCAGCGCTCTCGGACCCTGATCTGGCGAGGTTCCTGGAGCTCGTTCGCCGCGAGCTGGCGGCGATCGCCCCTCAGGGCCTCGCGTAAGGAGGACCCCATGTCGCATCACACGGTAAAAACGTTCGTCGTCGGTCTCCTGGCCTGTGGCTTGACCGGCTGCGGCACCATGAAGGGCCACTTCGTCTCCGAGGCGGCGTCCGCGGGGCTCGCGACCGAGACCGCCCCGAGCCCCGTGGTGACCGAGAGCGATCTCGCCCCGTTGCCGCCAGCCGCCCAGCGCTATCTTCGCTACATGGGCGTCCTGGGGCGGCCTCGCGACTGGTCCTTCCAGCTCCACGGCGCGGGGCGCTTTCGGCTGAAGCCCGATGACAACGCCTGGTTCGACGTCGAGACCTGGCAGTACAACACGCGGCTCGACGTGGCCCGCCTGTTTCGCATGGAAGGGCGCATGAGCGGCGTCTTCCCCATCGTCGCCCGGGACACCTACACAGCCGGCAAGGGCCGCATGCTCGGCAAGCTGTTCGACCTCGTCACCGTCGCCGATGGCCAGGGCCCCGAGTTCGACACGGGCGAGCTGGTGACGTACCTCAACGACGCCGTCCTGTTCGCCCCGACCTTCCTGCTCGGCCCGGAGACGGCATGGTCGCCCGTCGACGAGCACTCCTTCGACGTCGCCCTGACGGACCACGGACGCACCGTCAAAGCCCGGGTCCTGCTCGACGACCAGGGTGCCGTCCGGGACTTCGTCACCAGCGATCGCTACCTGGAGGATCCGGACGACCCCAAGCATCCGCTGATCCGGGGCGAATGGCATACGCCGATGGAGGGCTGGCAGCGCGTCGATGGACGGGCCATCCCCACTCGCGGCACGGGCATGTGGCAGCTGAAATCGGGCCCCTACACCTATGCCGAGCTGACGTTCGGAGCCTCGGACGTAACCTTCAACGTGCCGGCCAATCACGAATAGGGTCATCGGACGCTCGAATCCCGCGAACTTGATTGACCCGGATCGCCAATGGCATCCCCCAGCCCTCCGTGTATCGTCAGGGCGTCTTGTTGAAGACGCCCGGTTGCGCGACTTGACCCGGGAGGCGGGCTCGACGTCGCCCCGGAAGCCACGGGGGAGGCACGATGAAACGGGAACCGCTCGAGGAAACGTTGCTGTCGCGCCGCGATCTTCTGAAAGCAGGCTTGAATGTCTGCGGCCTGGTGGTCGCCCATGGGTGGCTGGCGAGCTGCGCCAGCCTCGGGGGCACGTCGACCCGCCCGGTCTCCCAGGGGGGCATGGCCTGGGCGTCGGGCGGCACGAGGGCCATGGCGGGCAACTACCCGGACCCCTTCCGTGGCGGCTCGGCGGAGCCCTGCGTGCTCACGCCCTACATGACGGCGGGGCCCTGCCATGCGGCCACTCCGGTCCGGCGAGACATCAGCGATGGACTGGCCGGGCTGCCGCTGCGCCTCTCGCTGCGCGTGGTGCGAGCCGATCGGTGCGAGCCGGTGGCGAACGCGGTGGTCGATGTCTGGCATGCCAGTCCGGCGGGCAACTACTCCGCCTTCCCGGCGGGTGGCGCTTCCTGCAACCGCACCGATCCCCGCGGGAACACGGCGCAGTACTGCCGTGGCACCCAGACGACGGATGCCGACGGGCGAGTCGATTTCGACACCGTGTTTCCCGGTTGGTATCCCGGACGCACCGTCCATATCCACTTCACCGTGCGGCTGGCAGGCCAGGACTATCTGACCTCCCAGCTCTTCTTCGACGACGCCTTGACCAGCCAGATCACGAGCGCACACCCCGACTATCGCAGCCGCTCGTTGCCCGACACGACGAACCGCACCGACGGGCTCGCCTCCTCCACTCGCCTTGGCGACGTCCTGCTGCAAACAGCACGCATGAGTGACGGGGCCATGCAAGCCTGGAAAACGATCGCCATCCCTTCAACACCCGGCTATTGAGACGGCCCGAGCGCGACCGCTCCGTTCAGAGCGCCGAGCTGCCTGCGACCGGACGGGGCGCCGGGATATGCTCGCGGCGGCTCGGGAGGATGAACTGGAGATGGACCAGCACGTAGACCAGCAGGCTGAGGCGCGTGTCCCAGAAGGAGAGGCCGATGGCTCCCAGGTAGGCCACGGGGCCCCACAGGATCCGACGCTTGAGATAGGCGATCGACTCCGGTGAGAGCCACGGATCCACCAGGCGGTACCGGCCCGTCGCATAGGCCCAGTGGACGTAAAGCATCAGGCGCACGGCGATGAGGTTGCAGCCGTAGAGCACGATGACGGTCTGGTAATGGCCATACTCGCCCAGTAAGCGAGCGGAAACGGGAATCAGGGCGATCCCGACGAAAAGGGCCAGGTTGATCCAGAGCAGGGTGCGGTCGACCCGGCGGATCACGCGGAACTGGTGCTGATGAGCCACCCAGTAGATGCCGAGGATGAGGAAGC
>DATNQJ010000201.1:0-2396 GCA_036704085.1 Stenomitos sp. | reverse complement strand
CATCGTGAATAGCCTCACGGCTGCAGAAAGGACGCCCCATGATCGAACCCCTCTCCGACCAGTTGACCAGCGAGATCGCCGCCCTGCGCCCCGATTTCGAACGAGCCCTTGCCGAGATCGTGGAAATTCCCACGGTCAGCATGGACCCGGCCCACCAGCCCGACATCCGCCGCGGCGCCGAGTGGGCCCTGCAGTTCCTCGATGCCCATGGCGTCGAGGCGATGATCTACGAGACCGAAGGCTTTCCCGTGGTCGTCGGCAACCTGCGCCATCCCGACGCCAAGCGAACCCTGACCATCTACAACCACCTGGACGTTCAGCCCGCCAACGAGCCCGAGTGGACGACCGACCCCTTCACGTTCACCCAGGACGGGGACCTCTACCGGGGACGCGGCGCCACCGACGACAAGGGTCCGGCGCTGTCGGCCTTCTACGCGGCGATGCTCGCGCACAAGCATGGCATCCCGCTGAACATCCGCTTCGTCTGGGAGTTCGAGGAGGAGATCGGCAGCCCGCACTACGAGGCCTTCCTTGAGGCCCATGCGGAGGATCTCAAGACCGACTCGGTGCTGGTCTCGGACACCATCTGGATCAGCCGCGACAAGCCGGCCTCGCCCCTGGGCCTGCGCGGCCTGGTGGGCTTCCGGCTCCTGCTCGAGACGGGGACCAAGGACGTCCACTCCGGGCTGACCGGCGGAGCGGCACGCAACCCCATCGGCGAGCTGTGCCAGCTCATCAGCGAGATCTACGACGCCAAGACGGGCCACGTGAAGATCCCGGGCTTCTACGACCAGGTCCGTCCCGTCACGGCCGAGGAGCGGCAGAGCTTCGTCGAGTCGGGCTTCGACACCGAAGAGTTCCAGCGCGCCCACGGCCTCAAGTGCCTGCGGGTCACCGATCCCCTGGAGGTGGCGACCCGTATCTGGGCCCAGCCGACCTTCGAGGTGCACGGCATGGTCGGCGGCTACACGGGGCCCGGGATCAAGGCCATCGTGCCCCCGCGGGGCGAGGCCAAAGTCAGCATGCGCCTGGTGCCCGACATGCGGCCGGCCGAGGTCTTGGAGAAGGTGCGTGCCTTCGTCCAGGAGAAGAATCCGGACGTCGTCCTGGAGGCCGAAGGCTCCCTGGAGCCCTTCATGTGCTCCAGCGAGGGGGCCTATTCCGACGCGATTCGCACGGCGTTGCGCTTCGGCTTCGGCGCCAATCCGGCCTTCATTCGCGAAGGCGGCTCGATCGGCGCGGTGGTGAGCATGCAGAAGCACCTGGGGTGCCCCATCATGTTCATCGGTCTCTCCCTGCCGGAGCACGGCTACCACGCCCCCAACGAGCACTTCGAGTGGGGCATGGCCGCAGGCGGCATGAAGGCCTTCCTACGCTACTTCGAGCAGGTCGCCGCCCTCTAGAAACGGCGCTCTGAATGAAACGGGCGGCCCACCGATCGGTGGGCCGCCCGTTTGGCCTAGGAAGCTAAGCGTGCACGGCGTCGTCGATCTCGAGGACGACCGGGCAATGGTCGGAGCCCTTGACCTGGGGCAGGATGTAGGCCCCCTTCACGTGGGGCACGAGCGCCTCGGAGACCAGGAAGTAGTCGATGCGCCACCCGATGTTCCGATCGCGCACGCCGGGGCGGTTGCTCCACCAGGTGTAGTGCCCGGCCTCGCCGGGATGGCGATCGCGGAAGACGTCCCGCAGGCCCGCCGCCAGGTACTCGTCGACCTTCACCCGCTCTTCGGGCAAGAAGCCGGTGGTCTTCTGGTTGGCCTTGGGGTTGGCGAGGTCGATGGGCTGGTGCGCCGTGTTGAAGTCCCCGCAGACGATGACCCGCTCGCCCCGGGCGTGGAGCGAGTTGATCCGCTCCAGGAGGGCATCGTAGAACTCGAGCTTGTAGGGGACGCGGCTGAGATCCCGCGAGCCGTTGGGGAAGTAGACGTTGAAGAGGGTGAAGCCCGGATAGCGCAGGACCTGCACCCGGCCTTCCGAGTCGAACTCGGCGCGGCCCATGCCGAGCTGGATCTCGACCGGTTCCCGGCGAATCCAGGCGCCGACGCCGCTGTACCCCTTGCGCTCGGCAGGATGCCAGGACGCAATGCAGCCGGCCTCGGGCTCGCAGATGGCCTCGGAGAGCTGATGCGGTTCGGCGCGCACCTCCTGGAAGCAGAGGACATCGGGCTGGAAGCCGCGATACCACTCCACCAGGCCCTGGCGCTCGCAGGCGCGGATCCCGTTGACGTTCCAAGTGACGATTTTCAAAGGTTTTCTCTTTCCAGGTGGTCTCAAACCCGCTCATTGTAGCGCGCAGAAGCCCTGATTGCGAAGCATTGCGCATGCAGGCGGCGTTTGGGGTAAGCAAGGGTTTGGAGCCTCGAAAGGAACGAACATGTCGGAACTGCTTCACT
>DATNQJ010000200.1:0-11820 GCA_036704085.1 Stenomitos sp. | reverse complement strand
CGAACCTGTCGTTGTCCGTGTGGAAGACGGCCCGGTCGGCGGTGATCCAGTCGCCCGATTCGCGCTGGATCTTCACGTCCTCGGTGAGGGTGATGGTCTGGTCCTTGTCGGCGAAGACCGCGCGCTTGCCCGTGGCATGGCGATCCTTCTGGTCGATCTTGACCATGTTGCCCGTGAGCACCGAGTCGTTGGTGACCTGGTCGATCTCGAGGCGATCGCCCGTGGCCACCGTCTTCTCCTTGATGGCCTTGTCCCTTTCGGGGTCCGGCTTGCGGGTGTCGACGATGCCCTCGCGCACCAGCCAGTCGCCCTTGATCTGGGTCAGGACGACGTGGCCGTCCAGGGTGATCTTCTTGGTGGCATTGTTGAGCACCGCGTGATCGCCCTCGGCCTGCTTCTCCTTCTGGTAGACCAGCACCTGGCCGACGAAGTCGGCGTCCTTCTTGTCCGTCCAGTAGGTCATCTGGTTGGACGTGATTTTGGTGTCCTCGTGCTTGAGGGCCGTCTTCAGCTTCTCCTTCTTGGTGTCGTTCGCGGGCTGGGCGCCGGGCACGCCCGCGCGCAGCAGCCACACGTCGCCATCCACGAAGACCCGCTTCTCGTTGTGGAAGAAGGTCATCTTCTTGCCCTTGAGGGTGGTCTTGGGCTCGGACGGCTTGGTCTGGACGAGGGTGAAGGGGACCTCGATGTAGGAGATCTTGGCCTTGGAGTCGTGCCGGACCTGCTCGGTCTCGATGGTGGTGTCGTCCTGGTAGATCTTGACCGCCCCCTGCAGGATCGCGAGGGACGCCTTGCGATCGTAGGTCAGGGACTGCGACAGGATGCGCACTGCGCCCGCGACCGGGCCCGCCTTGAGCGGCGGCAGCTTCGGCGCCGGCGTGGGCTTGACGCCCCAGGGGTTGCCCGCGGGGGGCACCGGAATGGGCACGCTCGGCACCGGCGGCAGGGCCGGCTTGGGGCTGGGCTGGGCTGCCCAGGCGGGGGAAACGGCGAGGGCGACGGCCGTCGCCAGCAACGCCGTCCACCACGGCTTCCTCGGCATCATCACAGTGGCTTCTCCTGGTTCTTGAGGGGCGAAATCAGCTCCACGTTCCCATGCAGCTGGACCGATTCCATCTGGGTATCCGCCGAGGCTTCCTGAGCATGCAAGACGAGCTGATCGTGAGTCTTGAGCTCCACGGGCTTGGGCATGGTGACCTTGTGCTGCTTGGCCTGGTAGCGCAGCTCCTCGGTATTGAGGCGATCCTGGTCCTCGGTGACGAAACTGGCCGAGCCCGTGATGGTCATCTCCTCCATGAGGCTGTCGTACTCGGCCCGGTTGGCCGTCCAGTCCAGGGTCTTGTTCTTGGGCGGCTCGCCCTCCTTGGGGTTCCAGTTCTTGAGGTTGTAGAAGCTGCCCTTGGGCTCTTTCTCGAAGTAGATGTACTGCTGGTTCTGCGAGGCCGAGACCTGCTTGGCCGAGATGCGCCAGCGCACGGTCCCCTTCTCGCGCCCCTGCATGGTCACGTCCTGGAACTGCAACTCGATGTGCGGCTCCATCTTGACCATCGCCTGCGGCAGCACCGAGTTGGTGACGGTCGGCATGCGCTTCAGGTGCCACGTGCCGAAGCCGACCACCAGCACCAACACCAGGTAGACGGGCCAGGTTCGTTTCAGGTTCGTGAGTACGGCTTTAAGCAAGCTTCCGTCCTCGATAGGCGATCGCCAGGAACGCCCCGGCTCCCGCCATCATCAGATACGCCAACCAGTCCCCGAACCGGGTGTACGGGGTCATGTCCGCCACCGGGACGATGGTGGCCTCGGTGACCGTCGGCTCCCAGGTCGGAGCCAGGGCGACGATCCGTCCCGTGTGATCGACGACGCCCGAGGCGCCCGTGTTCGCTGCCTGCACGAAGGGGCGGCGATTCTCGACGGCGCGCAGCACGCCATGGGCCAGGTGCTGCTGCATGGCCATCGTCTTCTTGTACCAGCCATCGTTGGTGACCAGCACGAAGGCCTCGGCCCCGGCCCGCGCGGTGCCGCGCATGACGTCGGGGAAGATGGAGTCGAAGCAGACGTTCGATCCGACGGCCCCGAAGGAGGTCTTGAAGGGGTTGGGGCGCTCGCCGGGCGTCACGTCCACCGACAAGAGATTGAGCTGGCTGAACGTCCGGCTCCAGATGGCAGGGAGTGTATCACGCCCCGGGAGGTACTCGCCGAAGGGCACCAGGTGTTTCTTGGCATCCCAGCCGAGGTTTTCCCCCGCGGGGCCGTAGACGGTGGTCGCGTTGAAGTAGCGGGGCAGCCCCTTGGGACCCACGTCCGAGTTGAAGGCTCCGACCAGGTAGTACTGCTGGCGGGTGCGGGCCTCCTGGGTGAGGCGATCGCCCAGAGCGGGCGTCTGGTTCAGGAGCACCGGCAACGCGCTCTCGGGCCAGACCACCAGCTTGGCCTTGGCCGCTTTCGCCGAGAGGGCCAGGTAGGTGTCCATGATCCGGAACTCGTTGCCGCGATGCCACTTCTCGGTCTGCGAGATGTTCCCCTGCACGACCGCGACCGGCACCGGCGTCCCCGGCACAGGACGGTTCATCCACCAGGCGCCGAAGCCGGAGGCGAGGATGACCGTGAGCAAGGCGCCCGCCAGGGGCTTCCACTCGCGCTTGAGGATCGTCCAGGCGATGCCGGCGTTGACCGCGACGATCAGGCCCGCCAGCGGGAAGGAGCCGACCAGAGCGATGCTCTGCAGCAACGGCAGGGTCTTGTACTGGGTGGCCGCGAGCATGCCCCAGGAATAACCGAAGGTGCCGTGAGCCTGGACGTACTCCATCAAGACCCAGAAGCAAGCGGGAACCAGCACGGCCATCCAGCCCGCGAGGCGACCCTGGCGGGTGAGCGCGCGCATGACCACGCCCGCACCGGTGAAGGCCACCATGGCGCCCAGAGCGAGGATGAGGGCCAACAGGGCCCAGGCCAGAAAGACGATTGCGAGGCTGAGGGGCACGGTCATGCTGGGCCCCAGCCAGGTCAAGGGGTGCATGGCCAGAAGCCAGTAGTTCAACCCTCCGAAGAAGCCGAACCCGAAGGCCGCCGACAGCGTCATGTACTCGCGGGTCCGGCGCGGCCCCATGATCTGCATGAGGAAGGGCACCATGGCGAACCAGGCCAGCCAGCCGGCGTCCCACCCGGGAAACGCCAGCGACAACACGGCCCCCGAGCCTGCGGCGACCAGGAGGCCGCGCAGGGTCAACCAAAAGGAGGGGGCCGCCGTACGGGGGACGGTGTCCGGCTGGGGGCGGGCGGCCGCCTCGGCTCCGTTGCTGGGAAAGGTCATGGAATGCGTATCCTCAAGCTGCCCGCTCCTGGGGGCCAACGACGGCCGGACCCCAGGCCACAAGCCACAGGCGCCGGTCCAAGGGATTTTATCATGTGTGATAACATGAGCGTCTTAATGAGCAGAGTCATCCCGTTTCGAACCCGCCCCTTGCGCGTCCACGCAGCGGTCGGCGAGCCAAGGACCCTCGAATGAGAATCCTCGATCGCTACGTGATGGGGGAGATGATGCGGCCCTTCCTGTTTGGGGTCCTCGCCTTCATCCTCATCATGCTCTCGGTGACGTTGAGTCAGTTCACCGACCTCATCTTCTCCGCCGGCGCGCCGGTGGGGTCGGTCATTCAGCTGCTCCTGTTCACCCTGCCCTCCCTGGTCGTGCTCACCTTCCCGGTGGCCTACCTGTTCGCGAGCTTGCTCGGCATCGGCCGCATGACGAAGGACTTCGAGATCATCGCGCTGCGGGGCTCGGGCGTCTCCTTCAAGCGAATCATCGCGCCCATCCTCGCAGGGGCGGTGGTCGTCTCCGTCGGCAACTTCGTCTTCAACGAGCAGGTCGTGCCCTGGAGCAACAAGCAGGTCTCGAGAGTCAAGCAGGAGCTCGCCACGAGCATCTCCAAGCCCCTCATCAAGCCCAACATCTTCTTCAAGGGCACCGAGAACCGCTACTTCTACGTCAAGGACGTGGACGGCGTCACGGGCCTGATGCGCGACATCTTCGTGCTCGACCAGACCCAGGCGGGGCCCCCGCAGGTCATCACCGCCAAGCGTGCCCGCTGGATCAACGCGGGCAACGGCAACTCGGTGTGGCAGCTCGAGGAGGGGGCGGTCCACAAGTACAACGAAGAGGGCTTCGTGGACCACGAGATCCAGTTCAGCACCCTCAACATCCAATTCTCGCTGAACAACTCCAGCTACTTCGGCGGGGACATGAACCCGTCCGAGCAGAACTCGTCGCAGCTCTCCAAGCAGATCGGCGACCTGAAGAAGAGTGGCGTGGACACCCACAGCCAGGAGGTCGCCCTGCTCATGAAGTACTCGGTGCCGCTCGCGACCTTCTTCGCGGCCCTCATCGCCGCACCCTTGGGCATGATCTTCTCGCGCATGGGCGCCTACATCGGCGTGGCGCTGTCGATCATCCTGGTCTTCCTGTACTACGTCATCATGCAGACCTTCCAGGCCATGGGGAACGCGGGCGTGGTCCCGCCCCTGATGGCGGCCTGGACCCAGAACATCCTCTTTGGCGTCATCGGCATCGCGCTCTTGTGGCGCGTCGATCGCAGGTAAGGCCATGGCAGTCATGAAGAACGGATGGAAAGGGGCCTTCGCCTGGACCGAGCGCCTGCCGAAGCCCCTCAAGATCATCGACACCTACATCCTGGTGGAGCTGCAGAAGCCGTTCTTGGCGGGCATCTTCCTGTTCGTGGTCATGAACCTGGCCAATCTGCTCTACATCTACGCCAACCTCATCGTGAGCTCG
Source organism: Stenomitos sp. (assembly GCA_036704085.1). Lineage (GTDB taxonomy): Bacteria > Cyanobacteriota > Sericytochromatia > S15B-MN24 > UBA4093 > DATNQJ01. The sequence continues at coordinate 7,034 of DATNQJ010000200.1, read as the reverse complement.
GGCGTGGCGGTGGTGGTGGTGCTGAAGCTCTTGGCCTTCAACCTGCCCGCCATCATGGTCATCACCTTCCCGGTGGCCTTCCTCTTCGCCACCCTGATGACCACCGGACGTATGAGCCGCGACTTCGAGATCACGGCGCTGCGGGCCTGCGGGACGTCGTTCCGCCGCCTGGCCGTGCCGATCGTCATCGGGTCGGTCCTCGTCAGCTACGGCAACTTCCTGATCAACGACCAGGTGGTGCCCTGGGCGAACCGCAACGTGGTGGACCTGGTGCGGACCATCATGCTCCGCCAGTCCAAGCCGGTCTTCAAGGACAACATCTTCTTCAAGGGGCAAGATAACCGGTACTTCTACGTCAAGCAGGTCGATCAGCGCACCAACGTCATGTACAGCGTCATGATCTTCGACCGCACGGGCCCCAAGCCGGTGGTCATCTCGGCGAAGCAGGGCACCTGGAGCGGCCACCAGTGGAAGCTGACGGACGGGGTCGTGCACGAGTACGGCAACGCGGACTTCGTGGAGCAGGAGCGGCCGTTCTCGAACTACGAGGTCACGGTCGACCAGGATCCGGAGGCCTTCTTCACGCAGGGGGATCTGAGCCCGCAGGAGCAGACCTCCAAGCAGCTCAAGCACCAGATCGACACCATGAAGTCCGGCGGTGTCGACACCAAGAGCATCGAGGTGGACTACTACCTCAAGTTCTCGCTGCCCTTGGCGACCTTCTTCATCACGCTCTTCGCCGCGCCCATCGGGCTTCGGTTCGCGCGGCTCGGCGCCTTCATCGCCGTCGCCATCACCATCGCCACCGTCTTCGTCTACTACATCGTCATGTCCATCGCGCGATCGATGGGCAACGCGGGGATGATCGACCCGGTCACCGCGGCCTGGGTCGAGAATTATCTCTTCGGCATCATCGGAGTGTTCCTGCTATGGCGCGTCGACCGATCCGCGTAAGCCTGGGATTGCCTCGTCACCCCGTGGCTGGGGAACCCCCAGCACTGCCCCCCCTAGCAGGGGGGGATGGGGGGGTAGAACGAGTCGCCACCCCCGGCCTCCTGCACCGCGCAACCGCCCTCCTCGCCGTCGGCGCTTTTTTTTGCACCCAACTCTTGCTTGCTCCGCCCGCCGCAGCCGAGCTGCGAGTGAAGCTGCGCGCGGACCGCATCGAGACCGATCGCGCCACCGGCATCTCGACGGCCCTCGGCAACGTCCGGCTCGAGGTGGAAAGCGTCGTCATCACCACCGATCGCCTCCAGTTCAACCAGAACGAGCGCGTCGTCTCGACCGACACCCCCTTCACCCTGGTCCAGCAAGGGGCGGACGGCCGGGTCCAGACCATCACGGGCACGGGCCTCAGCTACTCCATGCGCGACGATACCGCCACCATCCAGGGCGGCAAGCTCGAAGTCCCCGCGCAGACGCCCGGCCAGGTCGTCTACATCACGGGCAAGCAGATCACGAGCATCGGCAAGCGTGAGTTCGAGGTCCAGGAAGGCACCTTCACGACCTGCGACTTCGTCGCCAAGCAGGAGACGCCGCACTATCACGCCCAGGCGAGCTACATCAAGTACGTGCCCGACGAGTACGCCACGGGCAACAACGTCACGATGTTCGTCAACAACCGGCCGGTGTTCTGGCTGCCGTGGTTCTACATCCCCCTGCGCCGGCGCGAGTCGTCGGTCCAGGCGGGACGGAACAACGTCGAAGGTCTATTCCTCAAGACCTCCATGGCCTACCGGCTCAACGATCGCAACTCCGGCAACCTGTACCTGAGCGCCCTGGAGTTCAAGAAGCCGGGTGCCATCGGCTTCGACCACGTCTGGGACAACTCGCCCAACTCCATCAGCTCGTTCCTGTTCTACGGGCTCCCCCTGCCGGATCTCGCGGACTACGTGCCGGGCCAGCCCAACCCGCCCACCGATCCCTCGGGCGCCTACGTCCGCACCAACCCGTGGATCGTGAACCGCCTGGATCCCGCGAACCCCGGCTACTTCCAGGACCACTGGTGGAAGGTCCGGCACCAGCAGCGGCTCTTGGGTCAAATGACCCTCGACGGCTGGTACGAAGACCGCAACATGTACGACCTCGGCCGCATCAGCCCGTCGTTCACCCTGGAGAGCCTGCTCACCAATCCGCAGCAGCCCTACCGCGACGACCACGTGGCCTGGTACCTGGGCATGACCGACAACCGGTTCGGCCTGACCTACGGGGCCAACCGCAACGTCCGCGAGGAGTTCGGCTTCTCGCACACCCGCTCCACCCAGGACACGGGCAACGTCAGCGGGACCTACGGGGGGACCAACTTCACGGCCCGCTCCAACCGCCAGGAGCAGGCCCAGCTGCCCCTCGCGCTCACGCGCAATCCGAACGATCCCACGCCTGTGGTCCAGGCGTCCCCGTCCCTGACCACGACGCTGACCAACAACCTGCAGGTGAACCAGACCTTCACGACGGACCTGCGCGGGACCTCGACCACCGACCACACCCGCACGGACTATCCCGGCCAGCCGCGTACGGAGCGCCTCACGCAGAGCTTCGACCTGACGCAGAACCTGGGCTGGGGGAACGGCCGCGGCCTGTGGACCCAGCAGTTCAACCTGGCCATTCCCGCTACGGCCTCGGCCGAGGAGCGGCGAGCGGCAATCGCGGGCCTCGGCTACGTCGAGAAGATCCCCGAGCTGTCGATCAACAGCAACCCGCTCCTCGAGCAGTTCCAGCCCTTCACCGTGTCGGGCGTCTTTGGGCGCTACGTTGAGGGTTCGGCCTACTCCAGCGACCTGGTCACCCGTCAGACCTCCCAGAATCCGGCCGTCCGGCTGGAGCCGGTCGACCGCATCAAACTCGTCTCGCAGCTGACGTCCAAGCCGCTCGATCTGGGGCTCGGAACTCAGCTCAACTTCGGCTCGACGGGCTACGAACAGCGCTTCTACTCGACCGGCGACGCCGAGTACCGCCTCACGGGCCAGGCGGCCCTGACCAACCAGTTCTCCAAGTACGTCAACACCAACCTGACGTACCACCGGGACTTCACCCCTCCGCAGGCGGGCTCGACCTCGACGACGGACCAGCCCTTCACCCTGTTCGGCGGCATCCTGAACGGCCGGAATGCCTCTCCCTTCAAACAGTTCGAGAGCCTCAGCCTCTCGAAGCAGAACACCTTGAACGGCACGGCGAATGCCGTCTACGAGGAAATCTTCACCTGGAACAACAGCCTGGGCTACAACTACGAAGTCCAGCAGTACACGCCGTACAGCACCGGTATCACCTTCCGACCGAGCCGGCGGGTCAACCTGACGCTCAACACGGGCTACACCTTCAACCAGAAGGTGCCCTACCTCGAGTTCGGCACGGGGCAGTGGCAGGACATCAGCAGCACGCTGCACGTCCAGTCCAACGACGAAGGATTCGGGGGGGCCTATGGTCAGGACAACCTCGTGCCCGGCTGGTCCTTCGACACGTCCTTGGTCTGGAGCATCAACTCGGGCGAGTGGCGCGCCTTGAGCAACAAGCTGTCCCTCGAGACCGGCACCACGTGGCAGACCCACTGGGCGCTGGTGGCCGAAGGCCAGTACGACGTCACCACCAAGCAATACGAGCTCCTGACCATCGGCATCAACAAGGACCTGCACGACTTCATCCTGTCGGCGCAGTACAACAAGCGCCTGGAGGCGTACACGCTGAACCTGGCGATGGTGGCCTTCCCGACGAACCTCGTCAACCTCTCCAACAAGAGCTTTGGCGGGTTGGGCGATCCGGCGAGCCAGCTGGGCGGCCAGCTCGGCTTCCAGGGGTTCTAGAATGGAACCTCAGCGCGGGGCTGCTCGTCCAAGGAATAAGGACACAAGGATTACGATGCGCCGAATTGCCGCCCTACTTTTGACCAGCCTGCTGATGGCCCCCGGCTGTGCGAACAGCACGGCCGCCCAGAGTGCCGAGCCCATCATGCGCCTCACGCTCCAGATGCGCGGCAGCCTCGACATCAGCAGCGGCTCAAATATCCGCTACTACGTCGTGCTCAACACGGCGACCCTGGCCGACCAGCCCGGCGTCAGCCCGCAAGCCGCGGAAGCCTCCGCGTCGGCGGGCGTCACGCCCACCTCCGGCCAGCCGGCCGGTCCGCGCGTCTACGGCCCCTTCCCGCTCGTTCGGCCCAAGATCGGCTGGGACCTCCCCTTCTTCCTGAGCGGCCCCAACGACACGACCAGCACCGATCCGCGCCGCACCCGGGAATACACGGGTACGGCCCCCCTCCTGCCCGTCACGTGGACCGATTACTTCGTCCTGAGCAACGAAAACGGTCAGCTGCGGCTCATCCACGGTCAGCACCCCAGTCCGGTCTCCAACCCGGAGCTCATCCTGCCGAACGTCGACAACCTCCAGCAGGGTCAAGACTGGTTCGTGGACCGCAGCTCCCTGGTCTTGCTCATCCGGCTGCGCACGCTCGTCAACGGCGCCAACCTGGTGCCGGCGACCCCGGACGGCACGCCGGGCGGCACGTTCGTGAGCGCCAACTTCGTCACCTCGAACACCGAAGGTCAGATCATCGATCGCTGGACCCTGTCCGAGAACGAGCCCGGCGTGACGCTGAGGACCACCCTGCGCAGCCAGGACCAGAACCAGAAGTTCCGCCCCAGCGTCCTGTTTCCTCTCAACAAGCCAAGCGGCGTGTCGGACGATGCGGTGAACCTGGCGTCCTACAACTCCGAAATTCGCCAGTAACTTCGTCCACCCCCGGCCACGGCGGGCGGACCCGGTACGGTACAATCAACACGGAAAGGATGGCGCTTATGGCCGCGAAACGTCTGCTCCCCATGCTCGGACTTGCCGCCTTCACCCTGGCGGTGCTGTTGCCGAGCGGCAGGTCCTTCGCCCATGAGGCCAAGGTGAAAGCCCCCCCCATGCCCGCTGTCGCCGCCGATCAGGTCCTCGTCCAGTTCAAGCCCGAGGTGGGCCCCTACTTCGTCAAGGTCATCGACCTGGTGATCGGCACCAAGGGCGCCACGCCCGCCGGAGCGCGCCACACCTGGCAGTTCGGGATCGGCGATCGCGGCACCCGCGAGGACTACGCCACCCTCTTCGCTACCCTGCCCTACGTGGCGCAGGTCTGGCCGCAGCCCAACGAAGGCGCCGCCCCCCAGCCCGCCGAGAAGTCCTACGTCGAGGGCGAGCTGCTGGTCAAGTTCAAGTCCGGCGTGACCCAGGCCCAGATCGACGCCTTCAACGCCCAGCAGGGCGTGACGATCCTCGACAAGATCAGCGGCATCGAGGTCTACCGCCTCAAGCTGCCCGCGGGCAAGACCGTGGAGGCCATGCAGCGGGTCTACTCCGACAGCCCCCTGGTCGAGTACGCCGAGCCCAACCAAAAGGTCTCGGTGCCGCTGTTGCCCGAGATGCCCTCCAGGCAGCGCCCCAAGCCGCCGGCCAAGCCCGGGACCGGTTCGGTGGACGTCCACTTCGCGCCTGGCACCAACCCCGAGCTCATCAACCTGGTCTACGGTACCCGCACCCTCGGCCCCGGCCCGGAGGGGACGCTCCGGCTCGCCCCGTCCCCGAAGGCCTCGGCCCCTACCGAAGCGCAGGTCTTGAAGCTATGTCCTTCAGTCGAAAGCGCCATCCCCTCTTCCTAGCGGCCATCGGGCTCGCCGCCCTCCAGGGGTGCCAGTCGGCCCCCGGCGCGCGCGTGCCCACCCCGAGCGCCTATCAGGCGCTCGCAGGGGAGCTGCTGGTCAAGTACGCGCCGGACGTCTCCGCCGCGGAGCAGGCCCGGGTGCGCGATCGCTTCCACGTGACCGCGCCCGATCCCCTCTTGCCGGGCATCGAGCGCTGGCGCCTAGCGCCGGACGCCGCCTCCGCCGCGGTGGCGGGGCTCGCCCACGAGGCCGCCGTGCAGTTCGTCCAACCCAACTACACCCGCCGCACGCTGGCCTACCAGTCGTCGGACAGCCTCTCCAGCCAGTGGTACCTCACGCCGGACAAGGGGCTCGACATGCCCTCGGCCTGGAGCAAGACGACCGTGAACCCGCCGGGCAGCAACGTCATCGTGGCCATCGTGGACACGGGCATCGACACCAGCCACCCGGACCTGCAGGCAAACCTCATCCCCGACGACAACGCCCCCAAAGATCGCGCGCCGTGGGGCAAGAAGTTCATCGACGAGGTCGGAGACGGGGTCAAGACCACCGAGTTCCCGAACGGGACCGACGTCAACTTCAAGATGCGCGACGGCAACGGCCACGGCACCCACGTGGCGGGCATCGTGGGCGCGGTGGGCAACAACGGCATCGGCATCACGGGCGTGGCCCCCGGGGTCAAGCTCTTGCCGGTCAAGGCCATGCGCGCGGACGGCGACGGGGACGACTTCACGATTGCCAAGGCCCTCAAGGCGGCAGCGGACGCGGGGGCGGACGTGATCAACCTCTCGGTGGGGGGCCCGGCGCCCAGCCCCATCCTCGCGGAGGCGATCGCCTACGACTTCTCCAAGGGATCCTCGGTCGTCATCGCCTCGGGCAACGGCTACGGCCTGCCCGTCTATTACCCGGCGGCCTACTCGGGGGTGATCGCGGTCGGCGCCACCACGACCGATCGCAAGGTGGCGAGTTACAGCAACGTCGGGCCCCAGCTCGCGGTGGTCGCGCCCGGCGGCAACACCGAGGCCGGCGGCCAGCCGAGCCTCGGCATCTACTCGACCCTGCCCACCTATCCCAACTACCTGAGCATGAACCTGGGTAAGCCCCTCAGCTACGGGGTCCAGGTCGGGACGTCCATGGCAACCCCTATGGTGACAGGGGCCGTGGCGCTGGTGATCTCCGAGGCCAAGGCGCATGGCCAGCACCTCACGCCGGCGCAGGTGCGCACGCGCCTGTTGGCCTCGACCACGCCGCTCGGCAACGAGAGCTTCAGCAACAGCTGGGGCTACGGCATGGTGAACCCGGCGCAGGCCCTGTCGTGGGTGTCACATGATGGATCTGGACAATAATGACGATCGCAGGACTGGATAACGGATCTACCCCCCCATCCCCCCCTGCTAGGGGGGG
>DATNQJ010000199.1:0-3452 GCA_036704085.1 Stenomitos sp. | reverse complement strand
GAAGGTCGGAATCCGTCCCAGAATAGCACACACCGCCGCCAGTTCCGCCGACCCCAGATAAACATTGGAATCCTTGCCCATCCGGTTGGGGAAGTTGCGGGTGGAGGTGGACATTACCGTGGCGCCGTCCTTGACCCGGGCCTGATTGCCCATGCACAGCGAACAGCCGGGCATTTCGGTGCGCGCCCCGGCCTTGCCGAAGATACTGTAATAGCCTTCCTCGGTCAATTCATGGGCGTCCATCTTGGTGGGCGGCGCGATCCACAGCCGGGTCGGGATGTCGCTCTTGCCGTCGAGCACCTTGCCCGCCGCGCGGAAGTGACCGATGTTGGTCATGCACGAGCCGATGAAGACCTCGTCGATCTTGTCACCCGCGACGTCGGACAGCAGCTTCACGTCATCCGGATCGTTGGGGCAGGCGACGATGGGCTCCTTGATCTGGTCCATGTCGATCTCGATGACCGCGGCGTACTCGGCGTCGCTGTCGGCCTTGAGGAGCTGGGGATCGGCGATCCAGTCCTCCATCGCCTTGATGCGGCGGCGGAGGGTGCGGGCATCCTCGTAGCCGTTGGCGATCATCCACTTCATGAGCGTGATGTTCGAGCGCATGTACTCGATGATGGGCTCCGGGTTGAGCTGGACGACGCAGGCCGCCGCCGAGCGCTCCGCCGAGGCGTCCGAGAGCTCGAACGCCTGCTCCACCTTGAGGTCGGGCAGTCCCTCGATCTCGAGGATCCGGCCCGAGAAGATGTTGAGCTTGCCCTTCTTCTCGACGGTCAACAGACCCTGCTTGATGGCGTAGTAGGGAATGGCGTTGACCAGGTCACGCAGGGTGACGCCGGGCTGCATCTGGCCCTTGAAGCGCACGAGCACCGACTCGGGCATGTCGAGCGGCATGACGCCCGTGGCGGCCGCGAACGCGACCAGGCCCGAGCCCGCCGGGAACGAGATGCCGATGGGGAAGCGGGTGTGCGAGTCGCCGCCGGTGCCGACCGTGTCGGGCAACAGCAGGCGGTTGAGCCACGAGTGGATGACGCCGTCACCGGGCCGCAGCGAGACGCCACCGCGGGTGGTGATGAAGCCGGGCAGCTCGTGGTGCATCTTCACGTCCACCAGCTTGGGGTAAGCGGCGGTGTGGCAGAAGGACTGCATGACCATGTCGGCCGAGAAGCCGAGGCAGGCGAGGTCCTTGAGCTCGTCGCGGGTCATGGGGCCCGTGGTGTCCTGGGAGCCGACGGAGGTCATCTTGGGCTCGCAGTAGGTGCCGGGGCGGATGCCCTTGCCCTCGGGCAGACCGCACGCGCGGCCCACCATCTTCTGGGCCTGGGTGAAGCCCTTGCCCTGATCCGCAGGCATCTGCGGCAGGCGGAAGAGCGTGGAGGCAGGCAGGCCGAGCGCCTCACGGGCCTTGGCGGTGAGGCCGCGGCCGATGATGAGGTTGATGCGGCCGCCGGCGCGGACCTCGTCCAGGATGACCGGGGTCTTGAGCTGGCTCTCGGCGATCACCGCGCCATTCTTCAGCGCCGTGACCTTCGCGGTGGCCTGGTCGACCCGCAGCTCGATCTCGTCGCCCATCTCCATCTGCGCCACGTCGATCTCGACGGGCAAGGCGCCGGCATCTTCCATCGTGTTGAAGAAGATGGGGGCGATCTTGCCGCCGAGGCAGACGCCGCCGAAGCGCTTGTTGGGGACGAAGGGGATGTCCTCGCCGGTGAACCAGAGCACCGAGTTGGTGGCGGACTTGCGGCTCGAGCCGGTGCCGACCACGTCGCCAACGTAGGCGACGAGGTTGCCCTTGGCCTTCAGGGCCTCCAGCTGCTTGACGGGGCCGCGGACGCCGACCTCTTCGGGCTCGATGCCGGGGCGGGGGTTCTTGAGCATGGCGAGGGCATGCAGCGGGATGTCGGGACGCGACCAGGCATCCGGAGCGGGCGAGAGGTCGTCGGTGTTGGTCTCGCCCGTGACCTTGAAGACCGTCAGCTTGAGCGAGGCCGGAATCTCGGGCCGCGAGGTGAACCACTCGCCGTCGGCCCAGCTCTGGATCACGGCCTTGGCGTGGGCGTTGCCCTTGTCCGCGAGCTCCTTGACGTCGTGGAAGTAGTCGAAGACCAGGAGGGTCTTCTTGAGCGCCTCGGCGGCCGTCGCGCCCGAGGGGCCCTCGAGGGCCGCGATCAGGGGCTGGACGTTGAAGCCGCCCAGCATGGTGCCCAACAGCTCGATGGCCTTCTCGCGGGAGATGAGCGTGCAAGTCACCTCGCCGCTCGCGACCAGCGCCAGGAAGGTGGCCTTGACCCGGGCGGCATCATCGACACCGGCCGGCACGCGGTAGGTCAGAAGCTCGACGAGGAAGTCCTCCTCGCCGTGCGGCGGATTCTGGAGCAGGGTCACCAGCTCGCTGGTCTGCTGGGCGGTCAGGGGCAGCGGGGGGATCCCCAGAGCGGCACGTTCCGCGACGTGCTGACGATAGGCTTCGAGCATTTAGCGTCCTCTCGACGTAGGGGGATAGGCGATCGGTGTGGTCCGCTTCCGATGGGGGAGGCAGGGCCACGGTTCTTCTATTATAGCCCTTTTCGGCGCTCCGGGAAGCGCGCCGCGTCGCGGGACTGGAGGACCAAGTGGTCCTAGCGGGGCGCTCCGATCGGATCGCGGGTCGGAGCGAAGGGGCGCGGGGCGTAGGTGCGCACGCCGAGCACCTGGCGGTACACCGCGAGCGTCTCCTGGATGCCGCGCGTCACCGAGAACGTCCGGGCCTGGACGAGGCCGTCGGAGCGCATGCGCTCGCGCAGGGCGGCATCCCCGAGCGCCCGGTCGAGCTGCTGGCAAAACTCCCGGGTATCGGCCGGATCGAAGGTGAGGGCGGCTGTCCCCACGACCTCGGGGATCGAGCTCGAGCGGCTCGCCACCACCGGGGCCCCGCACAGCATGGCCTCGAGGGGCGGCAAGCCGAAGCCCTCGTAGAAGCTGGGGAAGGCGAAGACCGTGGCGGCGGTGTAGACCGCGGGCAGATCCGCGTCGGCCACGAAGCCGAGGATCGTGACCCGATCCTCCAGCCCCAGGCTTCGGATGAGGGGCATGAACTGCTGGGGCTGGCCGATCTTGAGGACCAGCTGGACGTCCGGATGGCGCTCGACGAGGCCTGCGAACGCGCGCAAAAGCCCCTCGGTGTTCTTGTAGCGGTACTCGGAGCCGAGGGTGAAGACGAAGCGCTCGGGCAGCTTGTAGCGGCGCCGCACGTCGGCCACGTGCTCGGGGGTCGCCGGGGCGTAGTGCTCCTCGAGCCAGTTGTAGACCACCGAGATCCGCTCCAGCGGGTAGCGCATGTGGCGGGCGATGTCGCGCCGGGACCACTCGGAGACGGTGAAGATCCAGTCCGTGCGCGCCACCACCGGCTTGATGGAGGCGGCGTAGTAGAGCTGCCACTCCAGGCGCTGGTCGAGCCGGAAGCCCTCGGG